>NZ_JBSQVP010000016.1:0-39957 GCF_055136605.1 Aquaspirillum sp.
GATACTATGTCGGTTTGTGTTGTAAACAGTCATGGTCTTATGACAACAGGAGATGAAAAACATGCGTATCACAAAATTGTTGTTCGCTGCGGTGTTGGCTGGTACCGCTCTCGGTGCTCATGCTGCCCCCCAAGATCCAATCGAAGCGCGTAAAGCGGTCTTCAAAGAATACAAAAAAGTGTTCGGTGAGCAGATGGGTGAGGTGATTAAAGGGAAACAACCTTACGACAAAGCCGCTTTTGCTAAGTTGGCCAGCGATATGGATGCTTTGGCAAAAAAACCATGGGAGCATTTTCCTGCCGGTAGCGACAAGGGCAAAACCAACTCCCGCGCTGACATTTGGACCAAACCGGCCGAATTCAAAAAAGCCATCGATCAGCATCAAGCTGAAACTGCAAAATTGGTACAAGTGGCACAAACTGGTGATTTAGCCCAAATCAAACCACAGTTTGGTGCAGTACAAAAAACCTGTAAAAGCTGTCACGACCAGTTTAAGAAAGAAGACTAACCGGTTGTAAGCAGCATAAAAATTTCTTTTCTTTGACTCTTGTCAAACAAGACGGATAGGTATATAGTCCGCCGTCTTGTCTCTATGGCGGGTCTCCTCGCATTGCAATGTAGTGAACCTGGTCAGGTCCGGAAGGAAGCAGCCACAGCTATGATTTGCAAGTGCCGGGGTTAAGGCTCGCCACCTCCGCTTTATTCTGTTGTTGTATTTTTCTTCTCTTGAATTTTTCTGCTGTGAACTCATCTGTTATAACTGAAAAGATGTTGCATTTTGAACAATATGTAACATTCTCTTGTTTGTCATGGGCGCATTCTTTGCATAGAATGGCTAATGAATTGGTCATTTTTTAGCGATGGCCATCAGTAGAAACCGCAGTAAGAAAAGTTTTTTGCAAATTTTGCTGGTTTTTTTGAAGATATTGTTTATAAAATTCAGGGAGCGGTTGTTTCATTAGTCAAAACGAGAGGACAAATGATTCAACCACTGCAACTTTCAACATAGTTTTTATGTCGGAAAGGCTGTAGTGAATGTTCTTTGTTGGTAAGCGAGGAAGATGAAATTGCAAAATCAAGCTTGCTCCTACCGTAAACACTAGGCATGAAATCGGCGCCATCACGGATATCAACACCGAATAGTGATGGTGTGGTGGTTAACGTTAAAGATAGCACTCTGAACAGAAAGGAGAGGCGAGGACAGGGTCGTTTAGATGACGACGCGCTATCCCTACCCGTGCACATTAGCCGGGCTTGCTCGCACACAATCAATGAAATTGTTTGAAAAAATCCAAAACCCTCGTGAAATCCGTCGCAAACTGGGCTTGAACCAGCAAGAATTCTGGAGCCGCATCGGTGTGACGCAATCTGGTGGTTCTCGCTACGAATCTGGCCGCAACATGCCTAAGCCTGTGCGCGAATTGTTGCGCTTGGTGCACATCGAGCAAATCGATTTGTCCAAAGTGAAACGCGAAGACTTTGAAATCATTGAGTATCTCAAAGAAACGCATCCAGATCTGTACAAGAGCTTGCGTAAGGCAGTGAAAGCAAAGACCGAAGCGGCTCAAGCCGAGTCTGGCGACGCGCTGGGTTCGACCATCGGCTGATCTTGATCGGATTAGCTGCGGTAATGCCGCAACAAAAACCCCGCGATGTAAACAGCAAGTATCCCTTGCTTCACATCGCGGGGTTGTTTTTTGGGGCGTGGTTATTGTTTTGGCGGTTCTTCATTTGCTTTGCGAATAAAGACAATGGCACAGACCACCACCACAATCGTCGCCACGACGATTGTACCTAGACTCATCAACCCCACATCTGATGACAGCATTTCTTTGAGCAGAGCCATCGCTGTTCTCCTTGCTTAGTTAAAATAGATTGCGTCAATTTGACGCAGTTTGTCCTTCTCTATCTTGAGCCAAGTCAAAAAACATATCACATTTATATGAAATGTGATGCTGCCGTATATGATAGGTTGTTACTGAATATTTGGTTCCTTTGGAGACGTCTATGTACTACCCTAACCCGAATCAACCTGACCGACTGGCCGCTGCGGCTAAAGTGACGCTATTTGTCTATATTTTACAGGGGCTTGCCTTTTTCCTCGGCGGCTTGCCTGCGGTGGCGGGGATTATTATCAACTATCTCAAGCGTGATGCCGTGGCCGGTACATGGCTAGAATCGCACTTTCGTTGGCAAATTCGTACTTTTTGGTATGGATTGCTGTGGACTGGGCTGGGATTGCTGACATCGTGGCTAGGTGTCGGTTTTATTGTATTGGGGATAGTTTGGGTGTGGACGTTGTATCGGGTGATTCGTGGCTGGCTGAACTACAATGATCAACGCCCGATGTATGGTTTGTACTACCACCCTTAAATCGGTACGGCAAGAAAAACGCCGTTCGGTAAACACCGAACGGCGACAAGGACCGGTGCCTGGGATCGCCACACCGGTAGAACGACACACACTACCCACCAATGGATCGCGTCACGACCCATTGGCGCAAAACAAACCTTGTTTCAGTTAAAAGGTGTCTGCGGGGACTCGAACCCACCCTTCCATTAAAATTCGCGCACTGCGGCTCATAATAGCCTTGGTAACCGTCCAAGTACCATCAACCTGTTTGGCCTCTGCGCCGACACGCAACGTCCCAGACGGATGACCAAAACGCACTGCTTGCCGTTCTCCACCGCCGGCGGCGAGGTTGACTAAGGTGCCGGGGATAGCGGCAGCGGTACCAATCGCGACAGCAGCAGTGCCCATCATGGCATGATGCAGTTTGCCCATCGATAAAGCGCGTACCAATAAGTCAATTTCATTGGCTTGGATTGTTTTGCCGCTGGAAGCAACATAATCAGTGGGGGGGGCAACAAAAGCGATTTTGGGCGTATGTTGGCGTTTGAGGGCTTCTTCTGGTGTTTTAATTAAGCCCATCCGTAAAGCCCCCGCCACCCGAATCGCCTCAAAGCGTTTCAATGCTTCAGGATCGGTATTGATCTGTTCGCGTAATTCTGTGCCGGTGTAACCAATATCTGCCGCATTAACGAACACCGTAGGGATACCTGCTGTAATCATTGTGGCTTTGAAAGTCCCAACACCGGGCACTTCTAAATCATCAACCAGATTACCCGTTGGGAACATCGAGCCGCCTTCTTCGCCATCATCAGACGGATCCATGAACTCCAATACGATTTCTGCCGCAGGGAAGGTCACACCATCGAGTTCAAAATCACCGCTTTCTTGCACTTGTCCATTGACCACAGGGACATGGGCGATAATGGTTTTTTGGATATTCGCTTGCCAAATTCGGACGACAGCTGTGCCATTGTCTGGAATTCGTGCTGGATCAACGAGACCTGCATGGATGGCAAAGGCACCGGCGGCAGTAGAAAGATTGCCACAGTTACCCGACCAATCGACAAAGGCCTTATCGATGGAGACTTGACCATACAAATAGTCCACGTCATGGTCTGGTACGCTGGATTGAGAAAGAATCACGCACTTGCTGGTGCTCGAGGTGGCACCACCCATGCCGTCGATATGGGCACTATAGGGGTCGGGGCTACCGATCACCCGCATGAATAATTTATCACGTGCTTCACCGGGGACTTGGCAACTGGCTGGCAAATCTTGTAAGCGGAAAAACACACCTTTGCTGGTGCCACCACGCATATATGTGGCGGGGATTTTCATTTGAGGTAGGTGAGCCATGACAATCAATCCTCATCAAGCGCGGCAGCACAGCACGCGATTGGGGTCATTCAAAAAAAGTCCGGCAGCCCACTCCATGTGTAAAACATAGAGTGGGACAGCAGAGCAATCGGACAATTAAGCTGAAGCAGAAGACGCTAAGAAGTCTTGTGCAAAGCGTTGTAACACCCCGCCTGCTTCATAAATCGACACTTCTTCTGCGGTGTCGAGACGACAGGTAACAGCGACTTCGACCGTTTCACCATTTTTACGATGGATCACCAAGGTCAAGTCGGCGCGTGGTTTGCGCTCACCAATCACATCATAGGTTTCTGTGCCGTCAATGTTCAGGGTTTTGCGATTCACACCGGGCTTAAACTCAAGTGGCAGCACACCCATACCGACCAAGTTGGTGCGGTGGATACGCTCAAAGCCTTCTGCCACAATTGCTTCTACCCCTGCCAAACGTACCCCTTTGGCGGCCCAGTCACGCGAAGAGCCTTGGCCATAGTCAGCACCGGCCACGATAATCAGCGGCTGCTTGCGGTCCATATAGGTTTCGATGGCTTCCCACATACGCATCACTTTGCCATCCGGCTCAACGCGAGCCAACGAACCCTTTTTCACTTCGCCATCGACAACAGCCATTTCATTCACCAACTGTGGGTTGGCAAAGGTGGCGCGCATCGCGGTCAAGTGATCGCCACGGTGGGTGGCGTACGAGTTGAAGTCTTCTTCTGGCAAGCCCATTTTCGCCAGATATTCACCGGCGGCTGAACTGGCCAAAATCGCGTTGGACGGCGACAGGTGGTCGGTGGTGATGTTGTCTGGCAATACCGCCAGTGGGCGCATCCCTTTGAGTGTGCGTGGGTTGGCAGCCAGCGCACCGACCCCTTCGGTATCCCAGTAGGGTGGGCGGCGAATGTAAGTAGACATCGGGCGCCAGTCATACAGAGGGCTCTTGGCCTCTTCCACTGTACCGAGGTCGAACATCGGAATGTAAATCTGTTTGAATTGCTCTGGTTTTACCGAGGCAGCAACGATGGCGTCGATTTCTTCATCAGAAGGCCAAATGTCTTTCAGGCGAATCTCTTTGCCATCGACCACGGTGAGGACATCATTTTCAATATCAAAGCGTACCGTACCCGCGATGGCATAGGCGACCACCAATGGAGGCGATGCTAAGAAAGCTTGTTTGGCATAGGGATGAATCCGGCCATCAAAGTTACGATTACCAGACAACACTGCTGTAGCGTACAAATCGCGATCAATGATTTCTTGTTGGATTTTTGGATCGAGCGCACCAGACATGCCGTTACAGGTGGTACAAGCGAAAGCCACAATACCAAAACCGAGTTTTTCCAGCTCAGGTAATAAACCAGATTCTTGCAGGTATAACTCAGCGACTTTAGAACCGGGGGCAAACGAGGATTTCACCCAAGGTTTACGCACCAAGCCCAATTCATTGGCTTTTTTCGCCAGCAGACCAGCGGCAACGACGTTGCGTGGGTTGGAGGTATTGGTACAGCTGGTGATAGCGGCAATAATCACTGCGCCATCGGGCATCAAACCTTGTGCTTCTTCTGCTTTGGCCTTATCAAGATCCACCGCAATACCGCGTTCGGCCAAGGCACTGGTCGGCAAGCGGCGGTGTGGGTTGGATGGGCCAGCCATATTACGCACGACGCTAGACAGATCAAACTCAAGCACGCGCTCGTATTCTGCTTTCACCAAGCTATCTGCCCACAGACCGGTGACTTTGGCGTAGTTTTCTACCAAAGCGACTTGTTCGGACTCGCGGCCAGTCAATTTCAGATAATCGATGGTTTGTTCATCGATGTAGAACATGGCAGCGGTTGCACCATATTCTGGACACATATTGGAGATGGTGGCGCGGTCACCGATTGACAGGCTGGCAGCGCCATCACCGAAGAATTCAACATACGCACCGACCACCCGTTCCTTGCGCAGGAATTCGGTCAATGCCAAAACAATATCTGTGGCGGTAATGCCGGGTTGACGTTTGCCAGTCAATTTCACACCGACGATATCTGGCAAGCGCATCATCGAAGCGCGGCCCAACATCACGGTTTCTGCTTCCAAACCACCTACACCAATCGCAATCACGCCCAAGGCATCAACATGCGGGGTGTGGCTATCAGTACCGACACAGGTATCTGGGAACGCAATGCCGTCACGCACTTGAATCACCGGCGACATTTTTTCCAAGTTGATTTGGTGCATGATGCCGTTACCAGCAGGAATCACATCCACATTCTTAAACGCGGTACGCGTCCAATCAATAAAGTGGAAACGGTCTTCGTTGCGGCGTTCTTCGATGGCGCGGTTTTTGGCAAAAGCGTCTGGATCATCACCACCACATTCAACAGCCAGCGAATGGTCAACGATCAACTGGGTCGGGACCACTGGGTTGACTTTAGCTGGGTCACCGCCTTGTTCTGCAATCGCATCACGCAAACCTGCCAAATCCACCAGCGCAGTTTGACCTAAGATGTCATGACACACCACCCGTGCGGGATACCAAGGAAAGTCCAGATCGCGTTTGCGCTCGATGAGTTGCTTGAGAGAGTCGGTTAGGGTAGCGGGATCGCAACGACGCACTAAGTTTTCTGCCAACACACGCGAGGTATAAGGCAGGGTATCGTATGCGCCAGGTTGAATGGCCTCGACTGCGGCGCGCGCGTCGAAATAATCCAGGGAAGTACCGGGCAGAGGTTTGCGGTTTGCTGTGTTCATGATGTCGATGCAAAAAGAGAAGTCATAACTCGGCAAGGGGGCCGTAGCCCCCCCATGCTTGATTACCGCTGAGCGATAGGCACGAATTCCAGATTTTCTGGGCCGGTGTAATTGGCGCTTGGGCGAATGATCTTGCCATCAATGCGCTGCTCGATCACGTGTGCTGCCCAGCCAGTGGTACGAGCAATCACGAACAATGGGGTGAACATGGCGGTTGGTACACCCATCATGTGGTAAGACACGGCGCTGAACCAATCGAGGTTCGGGAACATTTTCTTGATGTCCCACATCACGCTTTCCAAACGCTCAGCGATGTCATACATCTTCATGTCGCCAGCGGCTTCGGACAACTCTTGTGCCACTTGTTTGATCACTTTGTTACGTGGATCGGAGATGGTGTAAACCGGATGACCAAAACCAATCACCACTTCTTTACGCTCGACACGTGCTTTGATGTCGGCTTCGGCTTCGTCTGGGGTTTCGTAGCGTTTTTGCACTTCGAATGCCACTTCGTTGGCACCGCCGTGTTTTGGACCACGCAAAGCACCGATGGCACCCGTGATGGCGCTGTACATATCCGACCCTGTGCCGGCAATCACACGGCCAGTGAAGGTCGAAGCGTTAAATTCGTGTTCTGCGTACAGAATCAACGAAGTGTGCATGGCTTTTACCCACAGTTCGGAAGGTTTTTCGCCATGTAACAGATGCAAGAAATGACCACCGACAGAATCATCATCGGTTTCTACATCAATGCGTTTGCCGTTGGTGCTGAAGTGGTACCAGTACAACAAAGCCGAACCCAAGGATGCAATCAGACGGTCGGCGATATCGCGCGCGCCGGGGCTGTTGTGGTCATCTTTTTCTGGCAAGGCACAACCCAACACCGACACTGCGGTACGCATCACGTCCATTGGATGGCTGGCGGCTGGCAAGGCTTCCAATGCGGTTTTCACTGCCACTGGCAAGCCACGCAAGGCTTTCAATTTTTTCTTGTAACCGACCAATTCGGCGGTGTTTGGCAATTTGCCATGAATCAGCAGATAAGCGATTTCTTCGAATTCGCAGGTGGTCGCGATATCGAGAATGTCGTAACCACGGTAGTGCAAGTCATTACCGGTACGGCCAACGGTACACAAAGCGGTGTTACCAGCGGCTACGCCAGACAAGGCAACAGATTTTTTAACTTTAGGGGCTTGTGCTGCTTCGGTCATGGGTGAGTCTCCTGAGTAGGCAGTGACATTAAGTGAGGCAACTGCGTGGTAAAGCGTTGTGTCAGTGTGCACAACGCCCTTATTAAATTCGGTTATTTATTTTTACCTTCGGCAAACAGCGCATCGAGCTTCTGTTCGTAGTCGTGGTAGCCCAAGTGATCGTACAATTCCATGCGGGTTTGCATTAAATCAACCACGTGTTTTTGTGTACCGTGTTCACGCAGGCTGCCATAGACCGCCAATGCGGCTTTGCTCATGGCGCGGAATGCGGACAGGGGATACAACACCAAGCTAACGCCGTTTTCGCCCAATTCTTGTGTGGTATACAGTGGTGTGGAGCCAAATTCGGTGATGTTGGCCAATACAGGCACGCCAACTGCTTCAGCAAATTGCTTATACATGGCCAAATCGGTGATGGCTTCTGGGAAGATCATGTCAGCACCGGCTTCCACGCAAGCGCGGGCACGGTCGATAGCCGACTGTAAACCTTCAACTGCCAGCGCATCGGTACGCGCCATAATGACAAAGCTGTCATCGCGGCGAGCGTCGGTTGCGGCTTTCACCCGATCAACCATTTCTTCTTGGCTAACAATCGCCTTGTTTGGGCGGTGACCACAGCGTTTTTGTTGCACTTGGTCTTCAATATGCACGGCACCGGCACCGGCTTTTTCCAAAGCGCGGACAGCGCGCGCGATATTGAAGGCGCCACCCCAACCCGTATCGATGTCCACCAACAACGGCAGTTCGGTGACTTCAGTAATCCGGCGAACATCAATCAACACATCTTCTAATGTGGTGATGCCCAAGTCTGGAATCCCGCAAGAGCAAGCCGCCACACCGCCACCGGACAGATATAAGGCTTTGAAACCCGAATGTTCAGCAAGACGGGCGGCATAGGCATTCACCGCCCCAACAACTTGGAGTGGGTGTTCTTCTTGAACGGCTTGACGGAAGCGCTGGCCGGCTGTGGTCATAGTAACTCTCCTGAAGGAAACTGGGGTTGTGCTGCGGGGTTACCGAGCAATTGCTTGGTATTCTAGCAAGTGCTTGGTTTAGGCGTAAATAGAAGATGCAATATCTTCATCAAACTGCAACAAGGGAATGATTGGCAATCTAAAGCAGAAGATTGTTTTGTTGGGAACTTTTGCCACCATCGTTGTTCTTACCTGACAACTTATGCGTGTATCAAATGTAGCACAGTGCACTGAAATGTAAGCAGTGTGTCGCAGCTGTTCACCGTACCCACTGCATGTTCGCGGTAACTTGGCCAAGTGACGTTATCTCAATCCAATCTTGATTGGGACGACCTGCGTAACGAAAGAATAATGAATCATGACTGAACGAGAAGTCGATGAAGATTTGGTGCGCCGAGCACAACGAGGTGAGCCTCGTGCGTTTGATCTGTTGGTTTTGAAATATCAACGGCGCCTCATGCGGTTAATCAGTCGCTATCTGCGCGACCCTGCCGAAGTCGAGGATGCGGCGCAAGAAGCTTTTGTCAAAGCGTATCGGGCTTTGCCGAACTTCCGTGGTGATAGTGCTTTTTACACATGGCTGTATCGAATTGGCATCAATACTGCCAAAAATTACATCAGTGCTGGCAGTCGTCGAATTGTGGTAAACGGCGATACACTAGATGACGAAGGCGAGTGGCAAGATTCCTTTGCTCACGGTAGTGATTTGGCGACGCCTGAGGCGGAATTGTCCAATAAGCAGATTGTCGCCACTGTTCACGCTGCCACAGAAGCCTTGCCAGAAGAGTTGCGTACTGCTATTACGCTGCGCGAATTGGAAGGGCTGAGTTATGAAGAAATTGCACGGGTGATGGATTGTCCGATTGGTACGGTACGTTCGCGTATTTTCCGTGCTCGCGAAGCGATTGCCGCGCGTTTGCGCCCGATTCTGGAAACATCTGAAGATAGAAGGTGGTAATGATGTCAAAACATGATGAGGATAAGCTGGCCGAGCTGTCGGCGTGGTTAGATGGTGAGGTTGACGACCCTGCCGAATCTGCCCGTTTAGCTCGATTGGCCGCAAGCGACGCGCTATTAAACGAGCGTTGGCAGACCTATCACCTTATCGGTGACGCCTTGCGGGGCGATGCGGGGGTGGTGGGCCGTTCGGTGGCTGATCGAGTACGCGAAGCCCTACAACATGAACCGGTGATTCTAGCACCACGGGCTTTTGAACAAAAAGCAGCGCCACAAAATGCGATCACCGCTGACCCAACGGCTGATGCTGTTGAACCTGCACCTTCGGTGATTCCTATCCAAGAACAACCGCCAGCAAAACCACGCATGATGCCCTCGGCTTGGTGGTTTACTGCCACGGCAGCATCGGTGTTTGCTTTGAGTTGGTGGTTTGCACCACAGTGGGAATCGGCGGTGTCGGCGACTCCTGTTGCTGCTGTCAGTGTGAAAGCAGAATCAACAGTCTCGGCGCGGGCGCCGATGGTGGCCGACCAAACGGCAGTGGCATGGCGTGATGTGGGTGTCAATAACCCTTATCTTTATGCACATCAAGAAGGGGTGTTTGCGCCCGTGATGGCACAACGAGTGGCCCTGTCTGGAGAAAATCGTTGATGCGCTGGCGCCACGGGCTGGCCATCGGCTTGTTATGTCAGGCAAGCTGGGTAATGGCAAATAACGAGGCGGGCGTCGCATTATTGGAGAAAGCTACACTCGCCGCTCAGCAAACCAGCTATCAAGGTAGCTATGTATTACATGCCGATGCACAGCTGACTGCATTACAGATTATTCACCATTGGAGTCCTGATGGTGTATTAGAAAAACGCAGTTCTCTCGAAGGCGAAACATGGGAAGCATGGCGTGACGGTCATCTGATTCGTTTATTTGCTCCGCACCATGCCGGCAAAATGGCGGCGCACACGGCACTCGCTCGTCCCTACCCCAATATCTTTACTGGTGAGCCAAAACATATTCTTAACCACTATCGCTTACAGCGATTACATCTTGATCGTGCCGCTGGACAAAATTGCCTGTGGTGGGCATTGGTGCCGATTGAGCCGAATCGGTTTGTCCGCCATGTCTGTTTTCAACCGGATAGCGGTATGGTGATGAAAACCCAAGTGTTAGATGTTGATGGCAAGGTATTAGAGAGACTGATGTTTACGGCGTTCTCTCGCCAAGTCCCGCCGCCCAACACTTGGCCAAAACCCGCATTTCCTGAACAACGGCGCTTTGTCGAGCCACCAACCACGAACAATAATGTTGCCACCACCGACATCTTGACCTTACCTGCCGGTTTCTATCTATTGAAAGATCGCAGCCGCACTTTCCCCGACGGTCGGCAAGCCGTGCGGCATTTGACTTTTAGCGATGGTTTAGCGCGTTTTTCCGTGTTTATTGAGCCGGTACAGCCACAAATGCGACCTGTTAAGATGGAAGGTCAAGGCGCCACACGGCTTTACATTCGTCAGCGTGATGGAATGCGAGTGACGGTGGTAGGTGATTTGCCGGATAATGCTTTGCGTGATATTGCTGAATCCGTTTCAGCAAAACGTTAATCCGCCGATTTTTTAGCCCACGACCCTTATGATTGAAACAGAAGCGTATGTCATCTCTGTAGCAGATGGCATGGCATGGGTAGAAACCCGTCCTCATCAAGCTTGCCCAAATTGCGACCCTGTTCATGGGTGTCGTTCACTTTCGATAGCTCGTGTCTTTGCGCTTAAACCACAACAATATCAAGTCCTCGATCCTCTGCACTCTCAACCAGGGGATCAAGTGGTGGTTGCTGTCGCTGAACAAGCACTGACCCGCAGTGCGCTACTGGGTTATGTCGTGCCGTTATTGGCCCTATTTTTTGGTGCCATGTTGGGGGCGCTGATGAGTGAGTTGGTTTCAGTGGTAGCCGCAGTGGTTGCCTTTTTGGGTTCACTCTTGATGATTCGACAATACGCAGCCAAATACCGTGGCAATGCTGTGTTTCAGCCTGTGATTTTACGTCGCTTACCGCAACAGCGGCGTTGTGTGGAGAAGCCATGTCAGCTCAAAAAAAATTCAGCCAACTCTTAATTGCCAGTAGTCTTGCTGCTCTGTTGGCCGTGGCGATGCCGGTAACGGCGGCACCACTGGTGAATAATCTGCCCGATTTCTCACAATTAGTTGAAAAAGAAGGCCGTGCAGTGGTCAATATTTCGACTAAGCAAACGGTACGACAACGGCAAAATGCCTCGCCATTTCCCGATGAATTGTTAAACGATCCGTTATTCGAATTCTTCCGCCGTTTTGGTCAACCACAAACTGCACCGCAGCGTGAGTTTCAAGCCAGTTCTCTGGGGTCTGGCTTTATTATTTCACCAGATGGTTATGTGTTAACCAACGCCCATGTGGTAGCAAAAGCAGATGAAATCACCGTGATTTTCACTGACAAGCGTGAATATCGTGCCAAATTGATTGGCGCCGATGCGCGGACGGATGTGGCATTGCTCAAAATCGAGGCCAATAATTTGCCGTCGGTTTCTTTGGGTAATCCTGCGCAACTGAAAGTCGGTGAGTGGGTGGTGGCGATTGGCTCTCCCTTTGGTTTTGAAAGTTCGGTCACAGCGGGGATTGTCTCGGCTAAAGGGCGTCGGTTGCCAGATGAATCCTATGTGCCTTTTATTCAAACTGATGTTGCCGTTAATCCGGGTAACTCTGGTGGTCCGTTGTTCAATATGAATGGCCAAGTTGTTGGGATTAACTCGCAAATTTACAGCCGCTCTGGTGGTTTTATGGGGATTAGCTTTGCTATCCCGATTGATGTGGCGATGCAAATTGCTGATCAACTGAAAAACAAAGGCCGTGTGGTGCGTGGCCGGATTGGTGTCACCATTCAAGAGCTGTCGCGTGATTTAGCGGCCTCTTTTGGCCTGACCTCTGCCAATGGTGCCTTGGTCAATGCGGTAGAGCCGGGGGGGCCGGCTGAGCGTGCAGGGTTACGCACTGGCGATATTATTTTGAAGGTCAATGGGCAGGCGATTGAAAACTCTGCTGATTTACCGCGTCAAGTGGGTAATAGCCAACCCGGTAAGCCTATTCAATTAGAAATTTGGCGTAATCGTGGCCTGCGACTGGTCTCTGTGACACCGGATGAGATCCGCGAAGCAGAGGGCCGTCTGGCACAACGCGAACCGAAGCGGAACCCTGAACCTGCCGGTCAAGTGGCTGCTCCGCGTTTAGGTTTACAGCTAATTGAATTACCAGCGGCACAACTGGCACGCTTTCAGGTGAAATTTGGCTTGTTGGTGCAGCGAATCGGTGCAGGGGCTCAGCGTGCTGGGGTGCAAACGGGCGATGTGATTATTGGGGTTGGTAACGAGATGCTGAGCAATAGCGAACAATTCCGCCAAGCTGTCAATGAGGCCAAACCCGGTGGTGCACTGGCGCTGCGTATTCTGCGTGGTGGCGGCACCTTGTTTGTTGCTATTCCTGTTGGGGCAGAATAAATGACACCACCCATTACCCTGACCCTCTACTTTCGCGAGTATTGTAGTTTGTGTCATACCATGCTGGCGCAGTTAAAACAGTTGCAACAAACCTATCCATTTTTACTGGATATTCGAGATGTCGATGCCGACCCCGAACTAGAAGCCCGCTTTGACGAAAAGGTGCCAGTTTTAATGTACGAGGAAGAAGAACTCTGTCATTGGCATCTCGACCTGACACGGGTTAATGCTTTCCTAAAGGAAATCCGCTAGAATCGCGCGCTGTTAAGCGTCTTTAGAGGGCACCGCGTGTGCCCTTCATCTTTTTTGCCGAATGCCATGAACCTAATCCGTAATTTTTCGATTATTGCCCATATTGATCACGGTAAATCCACACTGGCTGATCGTTTTATTCAATACTGCGGCGGCTTATCTGAGCGTGAAATGAACAGCCAAGTGCTTGATTCGATGGATATCGAAAAAGAGCGTGGCATTACCATTAAAGCTCAGACCGCTGCCCTGCAATATCGCGCCCGTGATGGTCAAACCTATGCCCTGAATCTGATTGATACCCCCGGACACGTTGACTTTTCTTACGAGGTCAGCCGCTCATTGTCGGCTTGTGAAGGGGCGCTCTTGGTTGTCGATGCCTCACAAGGGGTAGAAGCCCAAACCGTTGCCAACTGCTATACCGCCATCGAATTGGGCGTAGAAGTGGTGCCGGTGTTAAACAAAATTGACTTACCTGCCGCTGAACCTGAGCGCGTTTCGCAAGAAATTGAAGACATTATCGGGATTGAAGCCACCGATGCTGTGCGTGCCTCGGCAAAATCGGGTATTGGTATCGAAGACATTCTAGAAGAGATTGTTAAAAAAATTCCGCCACCACAGGGAAAAGCCGATGCCCCACTGAAAGCCCTGATTATCGACTCATGGTTTGATAACTATGTTGGTGTGGTGATGTTGGTACGGGTGGTGGATGGCAGTCTCAAACCCAAAGACAAAATCAAGTTCATGGCCACCGGCGCAGAACATTTATGTGAGCAAGTCGGGGTCTTTACACCCAAATCGATGCCTCGTCCGGCATTACATGCAGGTGAAGTCGGTTTTGTGATCGCCGGTATTAAAGAGCTGAAATCGGCAAAAGTGGGCGATACCATCACCTTGGCTTCTCAGCCTGCTACCGAACCCTTACCGGGTTTTAAAGAAGTGCAATCTCAGGTGTTTGCCGGTTTATATCCGGTGGAAAGCCATGACTATGAGGCCCTCCGCGATGCCTTAGAAAAATTGCAGCTCAACGATGCTTCGTTGAAATTCGAGCCAGAAGTCTCGCAAGCCTTGGGCTTTGGTTTCCGCTGTGGCTTCTTGGGGCTGTTGCACTTAGAAATTGTGCAAGAGCGTCTTGAGCGTGAATTTGATATGGACCTCATTACCACGGCGCCAACGGTGGTCTATGAAGTGTTGCTGAAAGACGGTGAGTTAATCGAGGTGGAAAACCCCTCGCGCCTACCCGACCCCGGCAAAATCGAAGAAATCCGCGAACCGATCATTACCTCGACCATTTTGGTACCACAAGATTATGTCGGCGCAGTGATGACCTTGTGTAATCAAAAACGCGGCGTGCAGCGCAATATGCAATACATGGGGCGGCAAGTGATGCTGACCTATGACATGCCAATGAATGAAGTGGTGATGGACTTCTTTGATAAATTGAAATCAACCAGCCGTGGCTATGCTTCGTTGGATTATGAATTCAAAGAATTCCAAACGGCAGACTTGGTGAAATTGGATATTTTGGTCAATAGCGAACGGGTCGATGCTTTGTCTTTAATCGTACACCGTGCTTCTAGCCAATATCGAGGCCGAGAGTTGGCTGCCAAGATGCGTGAACTGATTCCACGCCAGATGTTTGATATTGCAGTACAAGCCGCCATCGGTAGCCACATTATTGCCCGTGAAACCATTAAAGCCCTGCGTAAAAACGTGTTAGCGAAGTGCTACGGTGGTGATATTACGCGTAAGAAAAAACTGCTTGAGAAACAAAAAGCAGGTAAGAAACGGATGAAGCAAGTGGGTAATGTGGAAATTCCACAAGCCGCTTTCTTGGCCATTTTGCAAGTCAGCGATAAATAAGGATTGCACGAGATGAATTGGTTATGGGTATTTGCCATTCTGACCGTATTAGGCCCCATCCTGATTGCGGTCTCAGGAAAACGGCAGCCAACCGATAAAGATCAGCCGATTGGCGTGCAAACAGGTTATTTGTGTTTGGTGCTCGGTGGCTTTGGTTTGTTGTCCCAATGGATGAGCTTTACTGCTGTGATGTTGGTGTTTGTGCTGGTGACGGGGGTGGTGACAGGGCTGAATCGCTTTGTGCTAGCCAAACGCCGTTCACCCGAACAGCTACAACCTCATTTTGTTGAATATGCCCGTAGCTTTTTCCCTGTGATTTTGGTGGTGTTTTTGCTGCGTGCATTTTTGGTTGAGCCGTTCCAAATTCCTTCTAGCTCGATGCGCCCCGGCTTAGTGGTCGGTGATTTTATTCTGGTGAATAAATTTACCTACGGTATTCGCGTGCCGGTGTTAAACAATGTGTTAATCGACGTGAACAAGGTAAAGCGTGGTGATGTGGTCGTATTTGGTTTCCCACCTAATCCACAAGTCAACTTTATTAAACGCGTCGTGGGTTTGCCCGGTGATGTGGTGGAATACCGTGATAAAACCTTGATTATCAACGGCGAACGGGTCAAAGATGTGACGGACGGTACCTACGATTATTTAGAACAAGGTTTGGCGATGGTGCATTCACGGCAATATCGCGAAACGTTGGATGGTCGTTCTTATCAAGTCTTAAAAGTGGAAGGGATGCCGCCGGTGTTTATGCCTCAAGTGGCGGAGTTTCCTTTCCGTGAAAATTGTCGTTACAACGAAGAAGGTTTTAGCTGCAAAGTGCCTGCTGGACATTATTTCACCATCGGTGATAACCGCGATAACAGTCATGATGGCCGTTATTGGGGGTTTGTCCCAGATCAGTTATTAGTCGGTGAGGCTTTCTTTATTTGGATGAATTTTAGCGAACCCTCTCGCATTGGGACGCGGATACATTGAGCATGGCGTCTTCTTCTCTACCGCTGTTGATGCAGCGTCTGAATTATGTCTTTCAACAACCTGAATGGCTGTTACAGGCGCTGACCCATCGCAGCTTTGGTGTACCTAATAATGAGCGCCTCGAATTTATCGGCGACAGTATTTTGAATTACAGCATTGCGCGGATGCTGTTTGACCGTTTTCCTGATCAATCCGAAGGCAGTTTGTCGCGTTTGCGTGCCAATTTGGTCAATCAGGATACCTTGGCACAAGTGGCATTAGACATCGGTATCAGTGGTGTCTTGCGTTTGGGTGAAGGCGAAATGAAAAGCGGTGGTGCACAACGGCCATCGATTTTGGCGGATGCCCTAGAAGCGATTTTTGCGGCGGTCTGTTTAGATGCCGATTTTGCACAAGCAGAGCATGTGGTGCGCCATCTGTTTGTTGAACAGGTCAATGCTTTAAACCCAGAAGGCCACGTCAAAGATGCCAAAACTCGGCTGCAAGAATGGCTGCAAAGCCGCCGTTTGGCATTGCCGAACTATCGTATTATCGAGCAGTCGGGCGAAGCCCATGCACAACATTTCCGCGTCAGTTGTGAATTACCTGTCCTGACCGTGGTAGCCGAAGGCAGCGGTTCTAGCCGCCGGCGTGCAGAGCAACAAGCGGCTGAAGCAGTGCTTGCCATTTTGGCCCAGCCATCACCCAGCAAAAAACGGAAAGTGAAACCATGAACGATGCCCCCGACACCTTGCCCGAGCTCCCTGAGACGGTGCAACCGTATTTTGCTGTGCCCGAAGGTTTTCGTTGTGGTTTTGTCGCCATTGTGGGTCGGCCAAACGTGGGTAAATCGACCTTGATGAACCATCTGATTGGGCAAAAAATCTCGATCACCTCAGAAAAAGCACAAACCACACGCCATCGCGTGACGGGTATCGAAACTCGTCCTTTGGTGCAATACATCTTTGTGGATACCCCGGGATTTCAGACCAAACACCGCAATGCGCTTAACGATGCGTTGAATAAAAGCGTGCGTGATACCTTGGCGGATGTCGATTGTGTGTTGTTTGTGTTGGAAGCGGGGCGATTGTCGGATGCCGACCGCGAAGTGATTGCTTTGCTACCTAAAAACCGCCCAGTGATTTTGGTGGTGAATAAAGCGGATCGTTTGAAAGACAAAGCGCGGATGGCAGCGTTTTTATTATCCGCCAGCCAAGCGTTTGAATTTGCTGAAATCATCAGCGTATCGGCAAAACATGGCCATCGGTTAGATGCCCTACTCAGTATCATCAGCCCTTATTTGCCAGAAGGCCCACCGTTATACCCAGAGGACATGGTCACCGACAAAAACTCCCGCTTTTTAGCCGCGGAAATTGTCCGTGAAAAACTGTTTCGCTATCTCGGTGAAGAATTGCCGTATGCGATGAATGTCGAAGTAGATCGCTTTGAAACCGAAGAAGACGGCCGCTTCCATATCTACGCCACTGTTTTTGTCGATAAACCCGGACAAAAGGCGATTGTGATTGGGAAAAGTGGCGAGCGAATGAAAAAAATTGCGTCTGAAGCGCGGGCCGATATGGAAAAACTGTTTGCGACCCGTGTATTCCTTGAAGTGTGGGTCAAGGTTAAAGGCGGGT
The DNA here is from genome assembly GCF_055136605.1 of Aquaspirillum sp. Lineage (NCBI taxonomy): Bacteria > Pseudomonadati > Pseudomonadota > Betaproteobacteria > Neisseriales > Aquaspirillaceae > Aquaspirillum > Aquaspirillum sp. Next base: position 17,808 of record NZ_JBSQVP010000016.1, read on the forward strand.
GGGCAGATGATGTTCGTTTCTTGAAGCAATTTGATTTATAAGCACCGGCCATGAAAGTCGAGGCACAACCGGCTTTTGTGCTGCACAGCCAGCCTTACAAAGAAACCAGCCTGTTGTTGGAATGTTTAAGCCGTGATTATGGTCGGGTGGCTTTAGTGGCCCGTGGCGCTCGGCGGCCTCGGGCAGAAATTCGCGGGCAGGTTTTACCGTTTGTGCCGTTGGTGGTCGATTGGTTTGGTAAAAGCGAACTGCGGACTTTGGCACAAGTAGAATGGCTCGGAGGGGTGCCACAGTTAAGCGGGTTGCCCTTGCTGTCTGGCTTTTATCTCAACGAGTTGTTGTTGCGATTGCTGGCGCGTGATGACCCACATGAAGCGGTGTTCACTGCCTATCAACAAGCCATTATTGGGCTGGCCTGTGGTGAAATCGGCGCGGTGTCGTGGGTGTTGCGGCGTTTTGAATTGGCGTTGTTAACTGGTTTGGGCTATGCCCCTAACCTCACCCACCAAGCTGGTGGTGTGATACCGATTGCGCCTGAACAACAATATTGTTTTATTGCCGGTCATGGGGCGGAACCGCTGCCGTTGGTGTTGCCGGTGGATCTCCCTGAAACGGGTTATCAATGTTTGGTTTCGGGTACCACGTTATTGGCGTTAGCGCACGATCAATTACAACAGCGTTGGGTATTGCAAGAAGCCAAGGTTTTACTGCGTACTTTGCTTGATGCCGTATTGGGGACAGTGCCCTTAACTTCCCGACGGGTGTTACATGCGGTACATGAGCCGCGTACGCGCGTGTGGCCGGTGATGCCGGCTTAATGTTTCTTTTTAAGAAGGGTTTGCCATGATTTTGCTTGGTGTGAATATCGATCATGTTGCTACTTTGCGACAGGCACGTGGCACACGTTATCCCAGTCCACTTGAGGCTGCTTTGGTGGCGGAATCGTCTGGTGCTGACTTAATCACGCTGCATTTGCGCGAAGATCGCCGCCATATTCAAGATCAAGATGTGAAATTGATGCGTGGGGCGATTAAAACGCGCATGAATTTAGAGATGGCACTGACGCCAGAGATGTTGGAACATGCGCTGGCCATCCGGCCGCAAGATGTCTGTTTGGTGCCAGAGAAGCGTGAAGAAATCACCACTGAAGGTGGGTTGGATGTGTTGGCACAATTTGATTTGATTCAAGACTATGTCAGCACTTTGCGTAAGGCCGGCATTCGTGTTTCGCTGTTTATCGATCCTGATGAAGAAGCCATTCGTGCTTCAGCAGAATCGGGGGCAACGGTGGTTGAATTGCACACTGGCCGTTACGCTGATGCCGAAGGGCATGATTTACCGCAACAAGAATTGAAGCGGATTCGCGTGGCTGCCCGTCGTGCAGCTGATTTGGGCTTGGTGGTGAATGCAGGTCATGGTTTGAATTATCACAATGTCGCACCGATTGCAGAAATTGCAGACATTGCAGAATTAAACATTGGTCACGCCATTGTTGCTCAAGCGTTATTCACTGGTTTTGCTCAGGCCGTACGCGATATGAAAACGTTGATGGTTGAGGCACGGCGGGGCGCGAAGTGATTTACGGTGTTGGTACTGATCTCACCGATCACCAACGCATTGCCGCCGTTTGGCAACGACACGGTGAACGGTTTGCCCGCCGCTTGCTGAGTGCGGTTGAGTTTGCTGAGTTTCTTTCACATCCACAGCCGGTGGCTTTTTTAGCCAAGCGTTGGGCGGCAAAAGAGGCGATTGGTAAGGCGACAGGGTTGGGGGTACGTGCGCCTTTTTTGTTGCCGGCCATGTCGATTCAACGCGATCACCTTGGCAAGCCTGTTGTGGTGTTTGCCCCTGCAGCGGCGCAGTGGTTGGCTGAACGTCAGATTCAGCGTTGTCATCTTTCTCTCTCTGATGAAAAACAGCTGTCGCTAGCTTTTGTTGTCTTAGAAACGGACGAATAAACCGATGCCAATTTTATCTTTGCCACGCGGCCCTTTAATGTTGGATATTCAGGGCACCGAGCTACAAGCCCATGAACGCGAATTACTGTGTCACCCACAAGTCGGCGGGGTGATTTTGTTCCGGCGTAATTTTGTCTCGCCAGCACAAATTCGTGATCTGGTGGCAGAGATTCATGCGGTGCGATCTCCTGCTTTATTGGTGGCAGTCGATCATGAAGGTGGGCGGGTGCAACGCTTTTTATCCGGTTTTACGCATTTGCCGCCGATGCGGGTATTGGGGCAGTTATGGCAACAAACCCCTGAACAGGCGCTGGTTTTGGCAGAGCAATGTGGCGAAGTGTTAGCGACTGAATTGCGTGCAGTGGGCGTCGATTTGAGTTTTACGCCAGTCCTAGATTTAGACTGGGGCCGTTCTGGGGTGATTGGTGACCGTTCTTTTGCTTTGCAGGCAAGCACGGTAACGGTGTTAGCTCAGGCGTTGATACGTGGCTTGGCCCGTGGCGGCATGGCGGCGTGTGGCAAACATTTCCCGGGGCATGGCTGGGTAGAAGCAGACTCTCATCATGCAATTCCAGTGGATGAGCGTGATTTTGCCACGATTGCAGCGGCGGATTTACAGCCTTTTTCTGCTTTGGCTCAACAGGGTTTGGCTGCGGTGATGCCGGCCCATGTGGTATATCCGGCGGTTGATGATCAACCTGCTGGTTTTTCTGCTTTCTGGTTGCAACACATTCTGCGGCAACAATTGCGTTTTGAAGGTGTGATTTTCAGCGATGATTTGTGCATGGAAGGGGCTGCAGGCGCCGGTGGCGTGGTGGAACGGGCTGCGTTAGCTTTGCAAGCCGGTTGTGACATGGTGTTGGTGTGTAACCGTCCTGATTTGGCACAGACGCTTTTGAACGTATGGGGTGAACAGCGTGCGATTCCGTCTTCTTTAGCGCCGCGTTTGGCTGCGATGGCGGGGCAGTTGTCTATCGAAGCGGCACAGCAACGGTTAACCGAAGCAGACTTTATTGCGATGCAAACCACCGTCGCCGCCCTCGCCATTCCACCAGAGCAATTACGTTCTGGTGTGAAAGTCGGGGAGGCGCATTAGCGCCATTCAAGTTTTGTAGTCTGAGTTGATTATCTGTGAGTTGATTTTTCAAAATGACTGATCAACTCCGCTGCACTCGGGCAAGCTTCATGTTTTGCAGCATTTTCAATAGCGAAATGCCAATATTTAGTGATTCTCTTTGCAAAAGATATTTTTTGTCCAGGGCCACGCTTACCCTTTTCAGCTGCAATTTCTTTTAATCTATCCCATGGCTTGCCCACTGTTTTCTCTGGCTCTGATTCATAAAAATCTTGGGTGCCTAGCCAAGTATTCATCGCATCGGTATCTGCTAAATACCATGCTTCAAGTGCTTTGACAGCGATGAAAGCAAAGGTAATTTTGGTATGCCTCACCCTTTGTCTAACCGTCTCGATGTGCAATTCATCTTCTAAATCAGTCAAAACATAAATAGCATCTACTTGTTTTTGTTCAAGTCGGCTAGTAAATTCCTCAATATTTTGTGGTAGTAAATTACCCCCGCCTTCGGCATCGATAACTGGTGTTACCAGCTCACAACCATGTTTGTTCAAGAATGCCCTAAACTGTGGCGACTCAATAATAATTTTTTCACTACCCCCTTCAACAATAAAGCCTATTTTTTTACGTTCATTTGTTACCATGGTAAACCCCCATCAAATAGGTTTGTTAACCATGCTGTATCTAATGCAATTTTTTTCTTATCAATACCAGAGGTTTTAGCACTTTGAATTTGTGTTTTTCCGTCTTTTTTACTCACAAAATAAAGTTCCTCTACCTCCGAACTTCTCACAACTGATTCGCTATGAGTGGTGATAAACACAGGGTGCTGGGTAGAGGCATTTTCACGCATGAGTTGAACGAGTTCTGCGATAGCCTTCGGATGAATGCCACGCTCAGGTTCTTCAATGATGGTAATTCCATATTCCCGTGCGCGGCTTAGAATGGCAGTTAATATACATAAAGCGTAAATTGTACCATCTGATATTAGTGAAGCTGGAAATCGTGCCTTGGTGCCTTCTTCTTTAAATGTTATTACGGTTGAAGCATCCAGTCTTTGCTTCTCTGTTTTCACGTTTTCCATACCCGGAACGATGAGTTCGATCCACTCTAATACCTGTTCGCGAAAATCATCGTCTTTTTCAAGCACAGATAACATCGTTGCGATGTTTTTGCCGTTTGGATCAAGGGCTGTGGCATCGGCCGCAGCATTATCAGGTTCTTTTGCTGCAAACGGGTCAATACGGAAAACACAAATATTAGTCAGAAAGCGATAAAGTGCAGTATCGCTTAATAACATCATCGCTGACATTTCCTTAGGATAGCTTGTTAATTTTTGTAACCCCTCACGATCACCTAATTGGACTTGAGGTTCACTGGAGTTTTTACGATCAATCAATATGCTACCATTGACTTTTAAACTTTCTTGGATTTCTGGTAAGTTTTCTAGCGATCGGATCGTTAAGTCATAATGATAGTGCACACTGTTTATATCTATTTCTAGTGTGAATGACATCGTTGTCCGTTGCTCTTTGCGAAACTTGAAACAGTGAATTTGGTTAAACCCACCAAACTCACGAACCGCTTGAACAACCCCTCGTTTTATAACTGCACCAAGGAATGCAAGCGCATCAACTAAGTTGCTTTTTCCTGAGCCATTTGCACCTGCTAACACCAGAAAGGGTGAACTATTATCAAGCTTAATATGTGCAATACTTTTAAAACCTTTGATCTCTAGCTTATGTATATTCATTGTTATTCCTTGTAAAGATACTATGAGTAAAGCACTATTTTTCCATGATTTACCTTTAACCGATTAAAAAATATCGTTAGGTAAATAAATTGGCATTTTTTATGGTGGTTAATAAAACATTTTTCTCAAATTTATTCGAGGGTAGTACCGAAGCTGACCATATCGATAGACTCAAACCTAATCGGCTTGCGACTATCCTTCTTCATCCCACTTCCGCAAAACAGCGAGTTTTTCCGCAATTTTAATTTCCAGCCCCCTTGGTACAGGCTGATACCAATTCGGTGCGGCCATCCCGTCAGGGAAATAATTTTCCCCTGCAGCATACGCATTGGGTTCATCATGTGCATAGCGGTACTCATGGCCATAACCCAGTTCTTTCATCAATTTCGTTGGCGCATTGCGTAGATGAACGGGGACTTCTCGGCTTTTATCCTGCTTTACAAAAGCCTTGGCCTGATTGTAAGCCACATACCCCGCATTACTCTTTGCGGCGACAGCTAAATAAATCACTGCCTGCGCTAATGCCAACTCTCCCTCAGGACTGCCTAAACGCTCAAAAGTGGTGGCGGCATCGTTGGCAATTTGCATCGCTCTTGGATCGGCCAGCCCAATATCCTCCCACGCCATCCGAATAATCCGCCGCGACAAATACTTAGCATCGGCCCCACCATCTAACATTCGAGTTAACCAATATAAGGCGGCATCGGGATTAGAGCCGCGTACTGACTTGTGTAAAGCTGAAATTTGGTCGTAGAAAAACTCGCCCCCTTTATCAAATCGGCGGGGGGTGAGGGCTAAGGCGTGGTGGATAAACTCCGCATCAATATTGCGAATCCCTGCTGCTTGTGCTGCTGTGGTGCATTGTTCAACCAAATTGAGCAATTTCCTGCCATCACCATCGGCATACGCAACCAGCGTAGTGCGTGCTACTTCATCCAAAATCAAATCCGGCATAGCTATGTGTTGGGCACGGGCTAACAGCTGTTGTAATTCATCGTCAGTTAACGATTGCAAAACATAGACTTGTGCCCGCGACAGCAAAGCCGAGTTCACTTCAAATGAGGGGTTTTCGGTGGTGGCGCCGAGTAGAGTGATTAAGCCACTCTCGGTATAAGGCAACAGGGCATCTTGTTGCGACTTATTAAAACGGTGAATTTCATCAACGAATAAAATGGTTTTTTTATTCTGTTGCCGATAGTGTTCGGCTTGTTCCATTGCTGCACGAATCTCTTTGACACCCGAAAACACCGCCGAGAGTGCAATAAACTCTGCCTCAAAAGCATGGGCAGTCAGTCTGGCCAAGGTAGTTTTACCCACCCCGGGCGGCCCCCAAAAAATCATCGAGTGCAGTTTTCGTGCTTGAAAAGCCAACCGTAACGGTTTACCTGCACCAAGCAAATGCGATTGCCCAATGACCTCGTCCAGATGTCGTGGGCGCATTCGCTCGGCTAACGGTAGCGTGGTTGAGGAAGGGGTTTCGAATAAATCCATTTTCACATCGCAAAAAAAGACCCGCTGTGCTGACACAGCGGGCCTGATACCACAAAAAAATCACAAGGCAGCGACGATTTTAATTTCGACTTTCCATGCTGGATTGGCTAATTTCGCCTCGACGGTGGCGCGTGCTGGGCTGTGACCAGCCGGTACCCACGCATCCCATGCCCGATTCATCGCATCATAATCAGCCAAATCAGCTAAAAAAATAGTTGCATCGAGAATACGGGTTTTATCGGTGCCCAGTTGCGCTAACACATTATCGATTAACGATAAGACTTCTGCCGTCTGCCCCTCGGCGTCGCGGCTGGTGTCTTCTGGTACTTGGCCTGCTAAGAAGGCCATCCCATTGAATACCACGGCCTCGGATAAGCGTGCACCGGGTAATAAACGTTGAATAGACGACATCCCTTTTCTCCCCGATTAAGCCACTGCCGCAATGGCACGCAAACGTAACGAGAACTCGCGTAATTGGGCAATCCCAGATGCTTCGGCCCGAGCGCACCAATCTTGTAACTCTTTAAGCAATTGCTCTTTGGTCAAATTCGAGCGTTCCCACAGCCGAGATAATTCTTGCCGCATGGAATAAATGGTCTGTAACACTGGGCTTTGCTCTAACAACTGATCTAACTGTGAGCGTTCTTGTGCTGGAATGTCTTTGCCATCTTGTTTCAGCCACACTTTCATTTGCCGCGTCATATTGCCTTGCATCTCTGGCAATTTACCGCGCAAGCTGCTCAATTCTTCTTCATAAGCCGATTTGAGCGATTTCGCGTATTGCGCTGCCACTGCATAACGATTGGCGATAATGGCGTGTAAAGTGTCCAAATCGAGATGGGATTTCACTTCGCCATGCAGTAATTTAGGTGCCACACGGCGGACTTTGGCGAGGCCGATCATTTCCATGATGCGGATATACATCCAGCCAATATCAAACTCGAACCATTTGTAAGACAGTTTGGCCGAAGTGCCGAAGGTGTGGTGATTGTTATGCAACTCCTCACCACCGATTAAAATACCCCACGGGAAAACATTGGTAGCGGCATCTTCGTTTTCGAAATTACGGTAGCCCCAATAGTGACCAATCCCATTCACCACACCGGCAGCCCAAAACGGAATCCATGCCATTTGTACCGCCCAGATGGTTAAACCAATCGGGCCGAACAACAAGACATCAATGACTGCCATCAGGACAATCCCTTTGCCATTGTGTTTGGTGTAGATATTGCGCTCTAACCAATCATCAGGGGCACCATGGCCAAATTTATCCATGATAGATTGATCTTTGCAGGCGACACGATATAACTCGGCCCCTTCCCACATCACTTTTTTGATCCCGAGCACTTGTGGGCTATGTGGATCATCCGCTGTTTCGCAGCGTGCATGATGTTTACGATGAATGGCCGCCCACTGTTTGGTAATCATCCCCGTCGTCAACCATAACCAGAAGCGGAAAAAATGGCTTGGGATGGGATGCAAGTCGAGCGCACGATGGGCTTGATGACGATGCAGATAAATGGTTACTGCCGCGATGGTGATATGAGTTAATCCCAATGCCACCAATACATAGCCCCACCAGGGTAGGTCGATCAGACCTTCGAGGAACAACATGGGCGGTACATCCTTCATTTTTTAACCAAAATACTATCTTAACAGATGCAGCCATCGACTTGGCACTGTTAGATGTGGCTTGTTTGATCGTTGTCTGGGTGACAGGCCGCGATAGCAGAAAAGTCGTAGAAAAACACGATTTGATGAGCAATGGTGCTAAGATTCTTGCCACGGCAAATACTGATGGAATAGAAATAGTGAGTAAGCAAACATGGCGGCTCGCTGCGGCTGGAGTGGCTCTGTCAGCTCTGTGCTATGCAGGGGCAGCGTATTGGACAGGTTTAAAAGCAGAAGAAACCTTGTTAGAACAACACCGTATGGTGGCTGGGTTGCCTTTATTTACTGTGCAATCGCATGACTATCAGCGTGGTTGGTTTAGCTCTAGCGAAAAAACCGAGCTGGTGCTCAACCGTAAGTTGTTCGAACCCTATCTCAATATTTTGCCCGAACAAGCAAGAGGGATGTTAGACGCCAAAATTGTCTATACCCACCACATCAAACATGGCCCTTTACCTGGCCTGACCGATTTCGACCTACGCCCCGCGCGCGCGCTAGTCAGCACTGAATTTATTATGAGTGATGCGACGCGCAAAACGCTGAGCAAGTTTTTTGGTGATGCCGACCCGATTACCCTAACCAATCGTCTGTACTTCTCCGGTGGTGGTGAACTGCAGGTGGCTATTCCCAAATTTGACTACGAAGAAACCCTCTCTGGCGTCAAAATTCGTTGGGGCGGTTTTCATGGCAAAGTGGACTATGCCTCGGGTTATCAGCAATACCAAATCGATGCGCGTTTACCGGGTTTAGAAGTCGATGCAGCGATCAAAGGTCACGTCGAATTTAAAAACGTGGCGTTTGTGTCCGAGACCACACCCGGCAAAACCGGCGTCGATATTGGTAATAGCGAATTAACGATAGAGAACATCCAACTTGATTCACGAGAAAGTGTACCTTACGAAATTCGTCTGAATGAGTTGGTGTATTTGTTGACGCGGATTCGGGTGGGTGAATTTATCAATCCTTCCGGTGAAATCAAACCATCGAAAGCTGAACTGAAAAAGCTGCGCTATCGTGTTAACACAGAAGAAAATGGAGAATTTGTTAATACCCGTGGTCGCTTTGATTTCGCCAGTTTGATGATCAATAAAACTACGGTGGGCCCGTTAGAGCTGGATGTATCAGCAAACCATTTACATGGCCCCACGTTGGTTAAACTTGACAAAGCTCTGTCCGCGATTCCATTTGAAGGCAAAGACCCTGCTGAATTGCGCCGTACTTATGTTGATACCGTATTGCGTGAGGGCGCACCGCTGTTGAAGCAAGATCCAATTGTTAAAGTCAATACGCTGAAATTACAGCTACCAGATGGCGTCGTTGATGTCAGTGGTCAGGTGGCGTTAAAGGCGGTGCAAGATGCGGACTTACATAAAGCCCTCGATTTTCTGACCAAGGTTCATGCCGACGCCAAATTAAGTCTGCCACGTCAAACGCTAGAAGATCTGGTGGTGGCGCAGGCGCGTAATTTGTTTATGGTCGATGAACGGGCAGAAAATCCGCCTAGCGTGCAAGAAATTGATGACTTGGCGAAAAGCCTGTTTTCGAGTCAATTGCTGCAATGGCGAGAGCAGGGCTATGTTGTTATCAGAGGTGGACAGATTGATACTGCGCTAACGTGGGATGGCCAGCAGCTGACGGTGAATAAACAACCCATTAGCCTGCCTTGGCAAGAGCCAGAGCCAGAACCAGAACCTGACACATCATCAGCACCACAAGATGCCGCAGCAGACGCGAAGAAACCCTCTTAAGTCTGACGCTTGATAATCCTGTGCTCTGCCCTCATCCGGTAGAGCACGTTTTATTTGTTGGCGCGCGGCGTTCAGTTGCTGCGCGCCTTTCTGTTACACTGTACCATTTTCAGCTGACCTACCGTCGGATCATTATGCTTACTCTGTTCAATACCCTGTCCCGTCAAAAAGAAGTTTTTCGTCCTATTACACCCAATCAAGTGCGGATGTATGTCTGTGGTATGACAGTATATGATTATTGCCACTTAGGTCATGCTCGGGTGATGGTGGTTTTTGATATGGTGGCGCGTTGGTTGCGTGCTGCAGGTTATCAAGTCACCTATGTTCGTAACATTACCGACATCGACGACAAAATCATTAAGCGAGCACTCGAAAATCAAGAGTCGATCCATGATTTAACTGCCCGTTTTATCCAAGCGATGAACGAAGATGCTGATGCCCTTGGTGTGTTACGACCAGACCATGAGCCGAAAGCCACCGAGTTTGTTGGCCAAATGCATCAACTGATTGCGGCACTGATTGAAAAAGGCTTGGCGTATTGTGCCCCGAATGGCGATGTGTATTATGCGGTGCGTAAATTTTCTGGTTACGGCAAGTTGTCTGGTAAAAGTTTAGAAGACTTGCGCGCAGGTGAACGGGTGGACGTCGATCCCAATAAACAAGATCCGTTAGATTTTGTGTTGTGGAAAGCTGCCAAAGCGGATGAACCGAGTGAGGCAAAATGGGCCTCGCCGTGGGGTGATGGCCGTCCGGGTTGGCATATCGAATGTTCAGCCATGAGCTGCCATCATTTAGGCGATCACTTCGATATTCACGGTGGCGGGGCGGATTTACAGTTTCCTCACCATGAAAATGAAATTGCACAAAGCGAGGGCGCACATGGCCACGCTTATGTGAATTACTGGATGCACAATGGCTTTATTCGGGTGGATAACGAAAAAATGTCGAAATCACTCGGCAATTTTTTCACTATTCGCGAAGTGCTAGAAAAATTTGATGCCGAAGTCGTGCGCTTCTTTATTTTGCGTGCTCACTACCGCAGCCAATTAAACTACTCTGATGCCCATTTAGAGGATGCCAAAGGGGCTTTAACCCGTCTTTACACTGCATTAAAACCTTTCTCGGTTGCTGAGTTGACAGCGGAAATCGATTGGCAACAACCGTATGCCCAGCGTTTCCAAGCTGCAATGAATGATGACTTCAATACTGTTGAAGCGATGGCAGTGTTATTTGAATTGGCCGGAGAGGTCAATCGGACTGGATCCGCCGTTTTAGCCAGTGTGCTGCGTGCTTTGGCGGGCGTATTGGGTTTATTGCAACGCGAACCGTTGGCTTTTCTGCAAGGTGGACAAGAAGCTGGCGATTGGGACGCTGAACGTGTCGAAGCGGCGATTGTGGCGCGGCGTGAAGCAAGAGTCGCAAAGAATTGGGCAGAATCTGACCGCATCCGTGATGAATTATTGGCGGCGGGGATTTTGTTGGAGGATGGCCCTCAAGGGACCACTTGGCGGCGAGTTTAACGCTGTTTTACCTTGTCAATCGGTCAAGGCTCAAGGATAATGCTGGGTTTTCAAAGCGGTATAGGCACAACCCCTATACCCGAAACCCCAAAGGAAAATCATGAAATCCGGTATCCATCCTGAATACACCGATCTGAAAGTGACCTGCTCTTGCGGCAACGCTTTTGTGACCAAATCGACCATGCGCAAAGAAAGCTTCCACGTTGAAGTGTGCTCCGAGTGCCACCCTTTCTACACAGGTAAACAGAAAGTGGTTGACACCGCAGGTCGTATCGACAAGTTCAAACAGAAGTTCGGCAAGTTCGCGCGTTAATCTCTGCGCGTCTCCGCAAAAAAAGGCAGCGCAGGCTGCCTTTTTTTTCGCCTGTCCATTTTGGATCACGTGGTGCTGTTATGTTGACCTACACTCCTCCCCGCCCACCCGAAGCCGAACGACCTACAGAAAAACCGTGGTTGTTGCTCTTATTGTGTTTTGTTTGGTTATGGCCCGGCATCTTGGGGCACGATCCGTGGCGACCGAATGAACCGTATGTGGTTGGTATCGTGCAATCGATGCTAGAAACAGGGAATTGGTCGGTACCAAGCATTGTCGGGGTACCTTACTTAGAAACGCCCCCGCTCTATCATTGGCTGGCTGCATCGCTGGTTTCGTTATTGTCGCCGTGGTTGTTGTCTGCTCACGATGCTGCGCGGATTGCTACACCTTTATTGATGTCGCTGGCGCTGTGGTGTGTGGGATTGGCAGGACGAGATTTAATTGGGCGTCGCCATGGCCGCAGTGCGGTGATGATCTTGATTGGTTGTCTGGGTCTTATGACGTGGGGCCATGAGCTGTCTCCTGATGTTGGGTTGTTCACCGGATTTTGTCTTGGCTTTTATGCCCTTGCCCTCGGTATTCGACAGGGCTGGTTAGCCGGTTTGTGGTTGGGCTTAGCGAGCGTATTGATTATGTGGTGTGCTAGCCTGTTAGAGCTGGCGTTGATTTGGATGGTGGCGTTGACGCTGCCTGCGTTTAGGGCATGGCGTGGTGGAGAATATCTCAAAACCTTATTAGTGGCACCGGTGGTGGCTTTGCCATTGCTATTGTGTTGGCCCTTGTTGTTACACAAAGCCAGTCCAGCATTATTTGAACAATGGTGGTTGCAACATGCGTTGGGACCATTTAACGGTTTTGGCCGCTTAGATGTTCTGCATGAATTCGGTTATTACCTCAAACTTTTCCCGTGGTTTACATGGCCGGCGTGGCCATTAGCGGCATGGGCGGTGTGGCAACGCCGTCACCGTTTAGATGAGCCTGTCACACAGCTCTCGTTATTGTTTTTCACGGTGTTGTTATGTCTGCTGACCTTGTCTCCTCGCCAAACCCAAGCCTTGGCATTGCCGTTGTTATTGCCCTTGGTGATGTTGGCCGCCAGCGAGTTAGATTCGTTACGGCGTGGTGCAGCCTCTTTTCTGAATTGGTTTGGTTTAATGACCTTTGGCCTGCTAGGCGCATTTATGTGGGTGGGTTGGGGGGCAATGAATTTTGGCTGGCCAACAAAATTGGCCGAGCGTTCATATTTCTTTAGTCCGGCGTATCAGCCACACATTAACTGGCCTTTTCTGATCTTGGGTATTGCCGCAAGTTTGACATGGGTGTGGGCGGTGACACGCCGGCATGTGCGTGGTCGTCAAGCAGTGACCAATTGGGCAGCGGGGGCAACTTTGGTATGGGGATTGGGTATGACCCTGTGGTTGCCGTGGTTTGATGCACAAAAAAGCTATCGTTCGACGGCGTTGGCAATGCAAGCGGCGATTCCATCCGATGCCAACTGTGTGGCCACCGCCTCCACTCATTATGTCCAACGGGCATTGTGGTATTACTTTGCCGGTATTCGGCTGTTGCCGACAGAACAAACCGCAGGTGCTGCGTGTCAGTATCGGATGGTGATGCACTATCGTGCTGATTATCAACCCTCACCCTCGTGGGAAATTATCTGGCAAGGCAACCGCCCCGGTTCGCGGCGTGAGTTTTACTTTTTATTGAAAAAACAATAGGTTGTTTTATGGCGTGGATTTATTTGTTGTTGGCTGGGGTATGTGAAATTGGCTGGCCATTGGGCTTAAAGTTGTCACAAACCACGCCGTATAAATGGCCGTGGATTGGCTTTGCGGTCGCGGCAATGACCGCCAGTGGTTATTTTTTGTGGTTAGCGCAACGCACCATTCCAATTGGCACTGCCTATGCGATCTGGACCGGAATTGGTGCGGTGGGTGCGTTCATCGTTGGGATCGCTTTGTTTAAGGACAGTGCCAATTTATGGCGGATTCTGTCTGTGTTGTGTATTGTGATTGGGATTGTTGGCTTAAAGTTGTCTCATAGTGATTGAATTATCGTTTTGGTGTTAAACCCCGATTTTTATAGCAAAATAGTGGCTTTGTTATCGAAATAATTGGCCATGTCAGAGATTTTATTAGGGTTTCAACGCCTAGCGCAGCAGTATGGCATACTGCTGGTGCAACCTTTATTTAGCCATAGTCGCCTAGGTGCTGTACGCCAACGTACAGATACCCCCGAAAGAGAAACGCTCACTTGGCCCCCTCAATATCAACCCCTCAATACCTTTCGCGGCCATTTTGAATTTGGTTTGAAATATGAGCGGTTAAATCTCGAATTTTTTTCACGCCTATTTACACAGATAGACCCCATTGAAATAGTGGCATGGGTACAAGATGAACCCACTGGTCGTTATGCCCGCCGTACTGCATTTTTATATGAATGGTTAACTGGCCGGAGGTTGTCCCTACCTGATACGGCTGCCAATGTAGCGTATGTCGATGCTATTGATGCCAGTTTGTACCTGACGGCCCAATCACCAGAGCGTGTACGCCGTTGGCGTGTCAACAATAATTTACCTGGTACACCTGTGTTTTGTCCGATGGTGTATTTGGGACCAGAGGCTGAACGCAGTTGGCTGTTTGATGTGGCCGCAGGGGTGCAGGCACTTGACGATACTTATGGCCCCGAGATATTGCTACGCAGTGCCGCATGGTTGACGCTCAAAGAGTCCCGTGCCAGTTTTGCTATTGAACATGAAGCTGACAAGGCAGATCGTGTGAAACGCTTTGCTGCTGCTATCGGTGAGTTCAGTGGGCGTTTAGAAGATCCACTGTCACCTGATGCCTTACTTACCTTGCAAAAAGCTGTGCTGGGTGAACGAGCTTTACGGGTGGGAATTCGTCAATCACCGGTGTTTGTCGGAGAAAACAGCTTTCGGGCACAGATAGTGCACTATATTGCTCCTGATGAAGAAAGCGTGCCCGAGATGCTAACAGCGCTTGCGCTCTATGAGGCTAAAACTCGTGGCGCTTATCCTGTTGTCAGAGCGGCAGCGGTGTCGTTTGCTTTTGTCTACCTGCATCCCCTTGCTGATGGTAATGGACGAGTACACCGTTTTCTCATCAATCATTTATTGGCTGTTGATAAAGCTGTACCAGCTAATCTGATTGTGCCGGTATCTGCCACTATTGCTGGTAGTGCCCAAGGTCGGGCAGATTATGACGCAACATTAGAGTTATTTTCTAAACCCTTTATGCGTCTGTATGCGGATGCTTACCATTTTAGCGGGCGACGTGTTTGTCCTGATGGAGTAGAAACTAATTTTGAGTTTATCCGTATCAAAGACGCGCAACATGCCTGGCGTTATCTAGACCTAAGCGGTCATGTACGTTATCTGAGTAAGGTATTGCGACAAACAATAGAGCATGAAATGGCTGATGAGGCGCAATTATTACGTCAATACGATCAGGCATTGGCGGCTCTGAAGGCTGTGGTGGAAATGCCAGATGCGGATGCCGACCGTATTATTCGTTCACTGAAACAAGAGAACTGGATTGTTAGTAATAAATTGCGTAAAGCCTTGCCACAGATTTTTCAAGAAGGTGGGGCATTTTTTGATCTACAGACACACATCATTGCTGCGGTGCGGACGGCATTTATATCTAAGTGAGAGGACGTCTTGTATATGCTACGCCAGGTGGAAAGCGATTGAGAAAAATTCGTGAATTTAATCTAAACCTACTGTTCTGTTGTGAGCAGTAGGTTTTTTTAGGGTTAATTGTACGTTTTTGCAACAAAACGTACATTTTCGCGACATTCCCGCCTAGTGGAACTATTGTTCCATGCAGCTTTCATGCTAAGTTAACAATGCCAAGTTAAGCTATACGGCTTTAAAACCATTGACCCTATTGAATCTGACCCGTTCCGTGAACCCAAGCGGGGCGAGTCTCAAATCTTGTCAATCGTACTTAATTGTACGAATTGGCCCAAAAATGGGCACAAACAAGGTCGCGAAACTGCTTCGAGCAGGATGTTAAGACACACAAAAACCATAAAGGGGGAGTCATGACTCAACGTATCGCACTTGTAACAGGTGGCATGGGTGGCATTGGAACAGCAATTTGTAAAATGCTGGCTGATGCTGGGATGACCGTCGTGACAACATTCAGCCGTCCTGGTAAAGAACAGGATTGGCTGGCAAACATGAAAGAACAGGGCTACCACTTTCACGCTTATCAGTGCGATGTGGGTGATTTTTCGTCATGTGCTGAGATGGTGTCGAAAGTGCAAGCAGAAGTCGGCGCAATTGATGTGTTGGTGAATAATGCTGGCATTACCCGCGATGGCACGTTCAAACGGATGGATAAAGACAGCTGGGATGCGGTGATTCGCACCAATCTGGACTCGCTGTTCAATATCTGTAAACCGATTGTGGATGGGATGGTTGAGCGTGGTTTTGGCCGTGTGATCAATATTTCCTCCATCAATGGCCAAAAAGGTCAATTTGGCCAAACCAACTATTCCGCTGCCAAAGCTGGTATGCACGGTTTTACGATGGCCTTGGCGCAAGAAGTGGCGAAAAAAGGGGTCACAGTCAATACCATCAGCCCCGGCTATATTGCCACTGAGATGGTGATGGCGGTGCCGGAAGATGTACGCAATAAGATCATTGCCAATATCCCTGTGGGTCGCCTCGGTAAACCAGAAGAAATTGCCTCTTTGGTGGCTTATATGGCGTCTGATGCAGCGGGCTTTATGACTGGTGCTAACGTGGCTATCAATGGCGGTCAACACATGATGTAACTGTTTTACATTCTCCTGTGAATGATAAGCGCGTGTTAGAGTATGCCTCAGCACGCGCTTTTTTTAACCCAATGAGAGCCGAGGATAGTATGAGTCAAGACTTCAACCCAACCGACCCCTTTGCCTTGCTACGTCAATTTTGGCCCGGCGGGACAGTGAATCCTTTGCACGCTTTGCAACAATTTATGCCGCCGATGAGCGAAGCAGAATTGGATCGGAAACTGGCCGAACTGCGCGTGATTGAGAATTGGCTGACCATGAATTTGGGCATGATTACCATGCAGGTTCGTGCACTAGAAGCGCAACGCAATGCGTTGACTGCGCTGAAACCGAAAGAGAATAGCTAAGTCATCCATGCTGCAAAGCGGCTGTACGACAGCGCCAAGTCTGTTAATCTTCGTCTATCGCTTCTTTGCCAAGGAAAAAAATAAGATGGTCATGTCAAAACGCATGTGGCAAACCACGATGACCGCAACGATGATGGGCTTGACGTTGGGCGCGTGTACTACCCCGCTGGCAACACAACAAGTCAAAATACAGGGTGAGCGTGGGGTTTGGATCAATGAATCGGCACTCGAAACATTGTCCACTGCGACAACCCTCCAAGGGACGTTGCCTGTTCACGAAACACTAGAACTGCGGTTCCACCCCTCCGCCCCACAAGTGTTGTTGAGTACTGCCAAACATAATCTCAGCTTGGCTTACCAACGTGATTTCAGTGGTCGTGTTACTGTGTCGGCGATGGGTGAACACCCACAAGAGGTTTTTGTGCCTCTGGCGAATGGCAAATATCAACGTTTGCGTGATAATGCTTTGTTTATTAAAGTGAATCCTGATGAAGCATCACCATTTCGCAGTCTGCTGAAT
Source organism: Aquaspirillum sp. (assembly GCF_055136605.1). Classification (NCBI taxonomy): domain Bacteria; kingdom Pseudomonadati; phylum Pseudomonadota; class Betaproteobacteria; order Neisseriales; family Aquaspirillaceae; genus Aquaspirillum; species Aquaspirillum sp. Next base: position 35,010 of record NZ_JBSQVP010000016.1, read on the forward strand.
CAAATGTGGTTCCAAGGCAGCTATCGTGTACTGACTCCTTCTGGCCAAGCGACACCCCAACAAGTCCGCTTTTTACCTGATGGACGGGTTGAAGGTGCGGCACGCTTTACCCGTTATTCCCTTTGTTTAGCGGATGAATGTCCAAAAATGGAACACGGCAACAGCATTGCGCTATTTGATGGCGAACAGTGGCAACAGATGGCGATTGAAAAGGGCAATATCGGTCATTACACCTTATTATCTCTCCATCGCGTGTCCACCGCTGGCGATCAGCCTGCCTACGCGCCAACATCGCCTTATCTCCAACTGGCACCCCTCAGCAAATAGTGCGTTCTGCGCCGAGGTGGGTGGAGTATTTAGGATGAACAACTGAGATGGATGCCCTGCGCCCACGCCGGTGGGTGGGCAAAATAGGCCTCATATTCCTCTTGTTCAGCATACGGTTGTTGTAACAGATGGGCGAGGCGTTGTAGCTCACTGTCATCTTGATGTTGTTCTAGCTGCTGGATGGCTTGTTCTGCCATGTAGTTTCGCAAGATATATTTGGGATTGGCTGCCAGCATCATGGTTTGCCGTTCAATCGCAGACAGGTTCTGTTGTTGTAAGCGTTGCTGATAGCGCTGTGCCCATTGATCAAAGGCGACACGATCGACAAACTCATCTCGAACTGGGCCGGCAGCCTCTGCGTTCACAAAATAGGCCAGCAAGCGGTGGGCACGAGTGTAGTCTGCGCCTTGCTCAGCTAACAAAGTCAGCCATGTTTCAACTAAAGCCGCATCGTCGGGTTGCCATTCGCGTAATCCCAATTTGGCGGCCATATTCTGTTGCCAAGCCTGTTGATAATGCGTTTCATATTGTCCGAGTACCGCCAGCGTGGTGTCTTTACCGATCAGATCGATTAAAGCTTGACCAAGACAATATAAATTCCACAGGCCAATGCGCGGTTGTTGTGAGAAAGCATAGCGCCCATGATCGTCGGAGTGATTGAATACCTGATCGGGTACATAGCGGTCGAGAAAACCATAGGGCCCATAATCCAACGTCAGCCCAGCAATCGACATATTGTCGCTATTCATCACGCCATGCACAAAACCCACCGCTTGCCACGCTGCCATAAGCTCTGCTGTACGTAATACCACGCATTGCAATAAAGCTTCATAGGGATTGGCGGCAGATTGACAGTCGGGATAGCTCTGTTCAATCACAAAATCTGCCAATATTTTTAATAAAGCAGTTTCACCACGCCAATACAACACCTCAAACGAACCAAAGCGGATAAAACTCGGGGCAACACGGCACACCACTGCTGTCGGTTCCCAGCGTTCACGCCGTGCCAACTGGGACGATCCAAATAAGGCAAGGGCGCGGGTGGTGGGAATGCCTAACCCGTGCATGGCTTCCGAGGCCAGATACTCGCGGATGCTAGAACGCAAGACAGCTCGACCATCAGCCCCACGTGAAAACGGGGTGGGGCCGGCGCCTTTAAGCTGTAACTCTGCATATTGGCCATTGGCGATAGCCAATTCGCCAAGCCATAATGCGCGGCCATCGCCAAGTTGTGGCACATACACCCCAAATTGATGACCTGCATATAAGGCGGCCAGTGGCTCACTGCCAACAAGATGGCCGTCTCCAGCTAAGGCGGCGAGGGTTGCCGGTTGCTGTTGCCATGCTTCAATTTGCAGTTGTTGTGCCAGCGGTTGATTCCATAGCAACAAACGGCTGTCCGAGAGTGGTGTTGCTTTCACTCGAGCGAACAGCGCATCTGGTAGACGAGCAAAGCGGTTGATAAATTGAGCCATGATGATTTTCTAAGAAGATGGCGTTGTCATGCCTAAGACTTTTGCCAAATAGTAACCGGTGTGGCTATTGCGAATGGTGGCGACCTGTTCTGGTGTGCCATTGGCAAGGATGGTTCCCCCTCCCGCGCCCCCTTCTGGCCCAAGATCGATAATCCAGTCAGCTGTTTTAATCACATCCAGATTGTGTTCAATCACTAACACCGTGTTGCCATGTTCACGCAAACGATGCAGTACCTTGAGCAACAAATCGATATCATGGAAATGCAGACCCGTGGTGGGCTCGTCCAAGATATACAGGGTTCGACCGGTATCGCGTTTCGAGAGTTCCAATGCCAACTTAACCCGTTGCGCTTCGCCTCCAGATAGTGTGGTGGCAGATTGTCCCAGCCGGATATAGCCCAAACCGACATCCATCAAAGTTTGTAATTTACGGGCGACAGTCGGCACGGCAGCAAAAAAGGCCAGTGCCTGTTCCACTGTCATTTGCAACACTTCATCAATGGTTTTGCCTTTGTATTGCACATCTAATGTTTCACGGTTGTAGCGTTTACCATGACACACATCACAGGGGACATAGATATCGGGTAAGAAGTGCATTTCAACGCGAAGCACACCATCCCCTTGGCACGCCTCACAACGGCCACCTTTGACATTAAACGAGAAGCGGCCCGGGCCATAGCCACGTTCGCGGCTCATGGGCACGCCAGCAAACAATTCGCGAATTGGGGTAAATAAACCGGTGTAAGTGGCTGGATTGGAGCGCGGCGTGCGGCCAATCGGAGATTGGTCAACGTTAATGACCTTATCAAAATGTTCTAAACCAGTGATGTCTTGATAAGGCGCGGCTTCGGTTTGGCTATTGTGGAGGTGATGCGCGACAGCGTGATAGAGCGTATCGTTGATCAGCGTAGATTTGCCAGAACCCGACACGCCAGTGACACAAACAAACAAACCGACCGGCAACGTCAAATCAACCTGTTTTAAGTTATTGCCGCTGGCGCCATGAATTTTTAACACGTTTTCTGTGGGCGCGCGGCGTTGTGTAGGAATCGGAATACTGCGCCGACCGGATAAAAAAGCACCCGTAATAGAATTGGGGTGATTGGCGACTGTTTCTGGGTGGCCAGCCACTAGAATGTGCCCACCATGCTCACCGGCACCGGGCCCCATATCCACCACAAAATCAGCGGCACGAATCGCATCTTCGTCATGCTCCACCACAATCACGCTGTTGCCCAAATCGCGCAACCGCATCAATGTCGTTAACAGACGGTCGTTATCCCGTTGATGTAGGCCTATTGATGGTTCATCTAACACATACATCACCCCCGTTAATCCCGAACCAATTTGGCTGGCGAGGCGAATGCGTTGCGCTTCTCCACCAGACAACGTGTCGGCGGAGCGTTCTAGCGAGAGATAATCGAGACCCACATTCACCAAAAAACCGAGGCGGTCGGCGATTTCTTTGACAATTTTGCTGGCGATGGTTTGTTTGTGGCCAACCAACTGCAACTGTTCAAACCAAGCGAGGGTGTTTTTTAATGGCCATTGATTGATTTGATGGAGGGTTTGGCCCCCCACTTCGACATAGCGTGCTTCTTTGCGTAACCGCGACCCTTGGCAGCTCGGGCACACTTGGCTGTTTTGATATTTGGCGAGTTCTTCGCGCACTGCACTGGATTCTGTTTCGCGATAGCGACGTTCAAAATTAGAGACAATGCCTTCAAACGGATGACTGCGAGAAAAACGTGTGCCACGTTCATTGAGATACGTAAACGCAATGTCCTCGTGCCCAGAACCATACAGCACCACATGTTGCACGGCCTCGGGGAGGTCTTCAAAAGCCGTTTCTAAATCAAACTGATAGTGTTCAGCCAGATTTTGTAGCATCTGAAAATAAAATTGGTTGCGGCGGTCCCATCCCTTAATTGCCCCAGCAGCCAAGCTGAGACTAGGGTGAGCAACAATCCGTTTGGGATCAAAAAAACTCATGTGCCCCAGCCCATCACAACTGGGACACGCGCCCATCGGATTGTTAAAACTGAATAAGCGTGGTTCTAATTCTGGTAAGGAATAGCTGCAAACCGGACAGGCGAACTTGGCAGAGAACCAGTGTTCCTTTCCACTCTCCATTTCAACGGCAATTGCTCGTCCTTCGGCATGGCCGAGTGCCGTTTCAAACGACTCTGCCAACCGTTGCTGATTATCAGCACGGACTTTTAAACGATCAATGACCACTTCAATGGTATGTTTGCGATTTTTTTCCAGTTTTGGGATGGCGTCGATGTCATACACTTCGCCATCAACCCGTACCCGTACAAAACCTTGGGCGCGTAATTCTTCAAATAAATCGTGATTCTCGCCCTTTTTACCCATGACGACCGGCGCCAAAATCATCAGTTTGGTGTCTTCTGGTAAGGACAACACATGGTCAACCATCTGGCTGACAGTTTGGGAAGCCAGCGGTTGCCCGTGGTCGGGACAAACTGGGGTGCCTACACGGGCAAACAACAGGCGTAGATAATCGTGAATTTCGGTAACCGTACCGACGGTTGAGCGGGGGTTGTGGCTGGTGGCTTTTTGTTCAATGGAAATGGCCGGCGACAGACCTTCAATCAAATCGACATCCGGCTTTTCCATCATTTGCAGGAATTGACGGGCATAGGCAGAGAGGGATTCTACATAGCGGCGTTGACCCTCGGCATAGAGCGTATCAAAAGCGAGCGAAGATTTGCCCGAGCCAGAAAGACCCGTCATCACAATCAGCTGGTGACGCGGCAAGTCCAAGTCAACATTTTTCAGATTGTGCGTACGCGCACCACGAATACGGATAAAGTCGGTCATGTCCAAGGCCAGCAGTACAGAAAACCCATCACTATACACCGCCCTCTTGTCAGTTCGCGAGTTGCGTGATGTGTATTATTTTGTAAGCCCTGTTTTTAGACCAGTTAGGAAAAAGCGGATTAAATCCGAAAGGTTTTGATGGATGTTTGTAGATTTTCTGTCATCTGACCTAGATCCCGTGTTATTCGTTTGACATCATAAGCTGCTAGAGTATTCACATTTGCTTTGGTGACAATGTCAACAATGTGTTCGGCGATCATCTTGCTTTCAACCGCTTGTTGCTGTGCAACATGATTTAACAC
>NZ_JBSQVP010000017.1:0-47511 GCF_055136605.1 Aquaspirillum sp.
GGGCGGCTGTAAATACGCCTGATGTTGGGAGTGTCGATATGGGTAACCATGTCTGCGCTTCACAATAAAGCCTTCGACTTCAGTCGCGGGTTATTTACGATGTTTTTTGTCGAGGTTGAAATTCGATTATCTGACGGCCATCGGCAAGCGCACGTGGTTTTTTCGGTTCGGCTTTCCAAGCGTGGCCATAAATGACTTCATAAGTCGCCGGCAAGCGCCCTTCACGCCGTAGGGTTTCATAGCGTTGTTCAATCTGTTGCCATGCCCGTTTCCCCATCAAACCACGGCCACGTCCTGCCATCGCATTGTGTGCGCCAATGGCTTTCAAATCACGCATCACACTTTTGACATCTTCATAGGTCAACACGATTTTTTCCATGTCCATCACCGGCTCGGCAAAGCCAGTTCGCACCAGCGCATCCCCGATGTCGTGCATATCAATAAAACGGTTGACGTGGGTATGGCCATCGACACCAGCAAAGGCTTGCCGCAGTTCCATCAACGTATCTGGCCCTAACGTGGCAAACATAAATAAACCGCCCGTACGCAACACCCGTTGCACTTCGCTAAATGCCGTGTCGGGTGTATTGAGCCATTGGATAGCGAGATTCGACCATACCAAATCAATACAGCCGCTGTGCAGTGGTAAAGCTTCTAAATCTGCACAGACCAAAGGTGGGTCTTTGTGTAATAAACGCCCGAAGAAACCACGCTCATGGCGCTGTTTGTCGCGAGATAAGGCCAGCATACGCGGTGCCAAATCCAGTTCAATCACTTGTGCTGCTGCATAGTGTTGGCGTAACTGTTGTGCGCCATAGCCGGTACCACTGCCGGCATCTAACACCCGTTGAGGCTGATGGCGAATATAACCGAGCCGTTCTGCCATGCGGTCGGAGACTTCACGTTGCAACACCGCCGCACCGTCATAGCTGGCAGCCGCCCGATCAAACGAGGCGCGTACCCGTTGTTTTTCCGTATCAAATAAAGAGGCTTCCATTACACATGTTCCGCTAAAAAGGGGCGTAAAGCCTGTAAAAATTCCGTTTCATGCGACAAAAACGGTGCATGTGAAGCTTGCGGGAAGACCTGTAACCGGCCATCGGCCACCCCATTGGCCCACGTTTGCGCGGCAGCCAAAGGCGTCAACGCATCGCGCGCGCCTGCCAATACCAAGGTCGGTACGGTGATGTCAGCCAGATGGGGCCGATAATCCGTGTTTTGTAATAGCTGTAGCGCCGCTAATAAACCACTCGGACGGCCGTGGGCAAACACCAATTCTCGCAAGGCAGCTAGCGTGGTTTTGGCACTGTCTGAACCCAAGGTTTGTAGGGCTAAAAAACGTTGAATCGTGGTATCAAATTGTTGGTCAAGCTGCTGAGCCAGTTGGTTCACTGTCTCTGCTGCTTGAGCATGGGGCCAGTCCGGTTGTCGAATAAAACAGGGACTCGAGGCCACTAAGGTCAGGCTTTTGATGTGTTGAGGGTAGCGCCGCGCCCAATGTGCGGCGATTAACCCACCTAATGACCATCCCACCACTTGCACAGGCAAGGGAAAGCAGTTGTGCAAGCTTTCCACAATTTCATCCAACATAAATGCGGATACTGTTGCACTGCGGCCATGCCCGGGTAAATCTGGCAGATGCACACAGTATTCCTCCGCAAGCGCCTGTGCCACCCGTTGCCAGACGCCACCATGTAATGCCCAACCATGCAGCAATACCACGTCATGGCCAACGCCTTGGCTAGAAAAGTAAATCGACATTAGGTGTATTCCAAAATTAAGACTGGGCAATCTGCCACAAGGCTGCGACAAGTGCGGCGATATCGGCCTGCTGATGTGCGGCCGACAGAGAGATACGCAAGCGAGCACTACCCTCGGGGACGGTAGGAGGACGAATGGCAGGCACCCAGAACCCTTGTTGCCGCAGTTGTTGTGAGGCAGCCAGTGCTTGCTTGTCTTCTCCTATCACGACCGCTTGAATGGGTGTTCGTGATGGCAAAATTGGCCATGGTAACCCTGCCGTTGCCTCACGGAAGAAAGCGATATGGTTTTGTAAGCGTTGCTGTGCCGTGTTATCTCGAATCAGCGCTAAACTGGCTAATAAGGCACAGGCCAGCGCCGGAGGGGGGGCTGTGGTATAAATGGCTGTAGCAGCACGGTTTTCGAGCCAAACAATCAACGATTGTGACCCAACCACTACCGCACCAGCCACACCAGCTGCCTTACCCAAGGTTGCCATCACAACCACCTGTTCAGGCAGTTGGCTGGAAGCGGATAACACCCCCTGTTCAAACAAGGTACCTTTACCTGCACCGAGCACACCAAAACCGTGGGCATCATCGATATACAACCAAGCATGATGTTCTTCTGCCAATTGCAACAAATCTGCTAACGGCGCTTCATCACCATCCATGCTATACACCGCATCGACGGCAATCAGTTTGCACTTGGCTTCGCTATTGGCAAGTAAGTGGCGCAGCTGTGACATATCGTTATGGTGAAAACGGTGAAGTTGGGCCCGTGATAGCTGAGCGGCAGCATTAAGTGAGGCATGGTTAAGGCGGTCGGCAAAAATCGCATCTCCGCGCCCAACTAACGCCGGTATAACCCCTATATTGGCCAAAAAACCATCACCAAATAACAGCCCTGCTTCGGCCTGTAGCCACTGTGCTAAGGTGTGCTCAAGTGTGGCGTGGGGGCGAAGATGCCCATTCACCAATGCTGAAGCCCCTGCCCCCGCACCCCATTGCGCTGCCCCATGTTGTAGTGCCGCAATGACTTCCGGATGATTAGCAAGGCCTAAATAATCGTTGCTTGCAAACGACAACAGCGCTTGGTCAGCCGTGGTGAGTGCACGTCCTTGCGGACTGTCTAAAACGTAGCGATGGCGCAGCCGATGAATGGCGGCAAGGTGGTCTAGGGCAGGGCTGAGTTCGGCTGGGGTAGGCATCTTTACATCACGTCAAAACTATCCAACAAGACAAGACCTGTGGCAGCTAACAAGAGCGCTTTACCATTGAGGCCATAGAGTACGGTGTTGGGCGGTAAATAAATATCCGGCAATACATGGGCCGGAATGGGTTGGGCATAAATCCACACATCAGTCGGCAGTTGTTTCCCGCGAATCAGTTTTTTCTGCCAACCGTGGGGTAATCCTTTACTGTGGGCAAGATGCTTCTGCAACCCAGGGGGGAGCCCATTAAAGTTGCGTGGATGTGAGGCATCAAAATAGTCGGGAAATTCTTTGGCAAATAGCATGATGTCGGTGCGGTGATGGCGCTGAAAACGCGGCATCCGTTGCATGGTGGACATGCTCTGCATCTCAACCATCGGCTGCATGTCCCTCATGGGCTGCATTTGCTGCATCGGTGCCATGTCCCGCGCCCGATGTTCACGCAAGCTGGCCCCCGCATTGACTTCCCAACCACCACCATGCTGCGGATGGTGTTCGGCTTCGCTATGGGTTTCACGCTGTGGTTTGCTGCTGTAGCTACGGCTGTGGACGGGGGGATTGGCAAACGCCAAGCTGGTGGACAGCGCCAATAAGGTCGCCAACACGGTGGATTTGGTCATGCGAGGTCTCCTCCTCTGAGATCACAAAAGCAATCCGTGCCGGCGTGCTGATAGCCTATCGGTTATGACAGTGGGCGCAAATCGAGTTTGGCCATCAGTTTTCGGTCGTGGTCTGATTCCGGATTGCCTGTTGTCAGCAGCTTTTCCCCGTAAAAGATCGAGTTAGCGCCGGCCATGAAACACAGCGCCTGCATGGCTTCTGGCATCTCATGGCGGCCTGCTGACAGGCGAACATAGCTTTTAGGTAGGGTGATGCGTGCTACAGCAATGGTGCGGACAAATTCTGTCCAATCAAGGTCTTCTGCTTCCGCTAACGGGGTACCTTCGACTTTAACCAGTTGGTTGATCGGTACGGATTCAGGTTGTGGATCGAGGTTTGCCAGCTGTGCAATCAGTCCAGCGCGGTCTTGGCGAGTTTCATTCATCCCCACAATCCCACCACAACAGACATGCAAACCAGCATCACGCACTTTGCCTAAAGTATTGATACGGTCTTCATATTGGCGTGTATGAATAATATCGTTATATTTTTCTGGGGCGGTATCCAGATTGTGGTTGTAATAGTCGAGGCCAGCATCTTTCAGCTGTTGGGCTTGGTTATCTTTCAACATACCCAAGGTGGCACAGGTTTCTAAACCCAACGCTTTCACGGCACTGACCATTTCTTTTACCGCTTCAAGGTCTTGTTGTTTTGGTCCACGCCATGCTGCGCCCATACAAAAACGACTGGCTCCACGCTCTTTCGCCGCTTGTGCTGCGGCTAATACCTCATCTAGCGCCAATAGCCCCTGTTTATCCACGCTACCGCTGTGATGAGCAGATTGGGGACAATAGCCGCAATCTTCAGGACAGCCACCGGTTTTGATCGACAGTAAGGTCGATAGTTGAATGGTTTGTGGATCGAAATGTTCACGGTGCACACTGGCAGCACGATAGACCAAATCTAAGAATGGCAGATCGAACAAGGCTTCGATATCGCTCACCTGCCATTGGTTGGCCACAGGATGAGGTGTTGCGGGGGTCGCAAAACGAATGGGGGTCGCAGTAGTCATGGCAGCCAAATACAGAGAAAAGAAAATGCCTCAAGCATCGTCAGCTAGGGCGGTGCTGTCAAACTTATTTCTGGATTTTTTGAACAATAGCTTAAAAATTCATCAAACCTGTTTGCTCTGTGGTCAACGTTGTCAGGATGACTTTTGCTCTGCCTGTGAACAGGACTGGCAGCGACAACACCAACAGTGCCCACAAAAAAACGTTGCACCTTTACAACAGATTACAGCGGCCTTTCCCTACCACTGGCCACTGACCCGTCTCGTCCAACAATTTAAGTACCACCGCCAGCTCACTTTAGCGGCGCCCTTAGCACGTTTGATGCACCGTTATTTGCCTCCGCTCTCGCCTGATTTCGCCCCCGATTTTTTGGTACCGATTCCGCTACATCCACAGCGTTTTGCCAAAAGAGGGTTTAACCAAAGTGCTGAATTGGCCTTACAGCTAGGGCATTTGCGGCAAATTCCGGTTTCTTTTCACTGTCTGGCGCGTACAATCGCCACCCCAAGCCAAGTCGGTCTTAATGCACAGCAACGACAACACAATCTCGGTCATGCTTTTGCTGTCAGTTGCCCTGTCGCAGGGCAAAAAATTGTGTTGATTGATGATGTAATGACCACTGGTACCACCTTGGCTCAAGCAGCAAAAACGCTGTTAGCAGCAGGGGCAAAACAGGTTGATGCTTGGGTATTTGCAAGCACCCCTGCTCATTTTTCTTGACCAAGTCTTTGATAAACCGTAAAAATCGGCACGCTTTGTATGTTTACTGTTGTTTTGTACCAGCCGGAAATCCCGCCCAATACGGGCAATATCATTCGTCTATGCGCCAATTCCGGCTGTGAGCTGCACCTTGTAAAACCACTCGGTTTTCCCCTCGAAGATGCCAAATTACGGCGTGCGGGGCTGGATTATCACGAGTATGCGCAGATGGTTGTGCATGAAGATTGGCCTAGCTGTCTCAAGGCTCTTGAGGGGCGGCGAATCTTTGCCTTTACCACCAAAGGCCAAACCCGATTTGATCGGGTAGCGTATCAGGCAGGAGATGTCTTTCTCTTTGGTCCTGAATCGCGTGGTCTGCCTGCCGAGGTGCGAGACATCCTTCCTCAGGATCGTCAGCTTCGTCTTCCCATGCGGCCCCAAAGCCGCAGTATGAATTTATCGAATACGGTCGCTGTGGCCATATTTGAGGGATGGCGGCAGCTTGATTTTGCTGGAGGATGCTAAACCCAGTAAGCGATCTGTTTTTTGCCCTGACGAGGTAGAGTCAACAGAGCAAAGCCTTGGCGCAGCCGCATAAGGAGCTCAACCGATGCAAGCTAGTATCCGATGGTTGTGCTTAGTGTTTGCTGTCAGTCTTTTGGCCGCTTGTGCCACCCCTCAAACGGGGAAAAAGACATCATCTGCCAGCATTCGCAAAGCACAAACACCTTCGCCTACCACTTCCATCTCCTCCCCATCTTCTGTCACAGACGGTGGATATTTTCAAAATGACGGCCCGGCAGCGTTTGTGCCGGTTAACCTTGATGCCGTCCCCGATGCTTTGCCTAAAGTCGAAGCACTCAATCCGTGGGCTAATCGTCCTTACACTGCCCTTGGGCAAACTTTTGTGCCAGATACCACCGACCGCAGCTATCAAGCGCGTGGGATGGCATCTTGGTATGGCAGACAATTTCATGGTCGCAAAACCTCATCAGGTGAGCCCTATGATATGTTTTCCATGAGTGCAGCCCATCCTACGTTGCCCATCCCGAGCTATGCCAAAGTCACAAATGTGCGCAATGGCAAGTCGGTGATTGTCAGAATCAATGACAGGGGCCCATTCCATAAAAGCCGTTTAATCGACTTGTCGTATGCGGCAGCACATCGCTTGGACTATTTAGATAATGGTCGGGCAGAAGTGGTGGTGGAACGGGTATTGCCGACGGATGGTTTTGGGGAAGACTTGCGCCGAACTGGTTTGGCAAAAATCAATCAAACCGATTCGCCACTTTCTCGCCCCGAAACACTGCGCAGTGCTGATGGCAGCTCAGTATTTCTCCAGCTCGGTGCCTTTAGCACGCATGTCAACGCGGAAATTTTCCGCAGCCGGATGCAGAGTATGCTGGATGATCAAGACACGGAGGGAGAAGTGGAGATCATCAACCACGACGGTCTCTATAAGGTTCGTCTTGGGCCATTTATCACCGTTTCTCGTGCCCGCGATGTGGCACAACGGTTAAATGTGCAAACGGTCGTCATGCGTTAAAAAAGGCTGACCTCACACAAAAAAGCGCGCGTTGAGTGCGCTTTTTTTATTTTCGAGCGCCATTTGCGAGTCATGGTCAACATGGTAGATTGTCGGTCAACTGATTTCTGCTGATGTTTTATTAAGGATTTGATCAATGATTAGCGAAGCACAACAAACGCAACTGGTACAAATGACAGTCGGGCTGTTTAACGCTGCACCGGGTGTGACCTACATGAATGACTTTGCCAAAAGTCTCAACGCGGGTAGTGAGGTGGCAAGCTTGGCAAAGGGGCTGGTGAATTCTCCTGCTTTTACAGCGCTCTATCCCTTATTTGACACCAATACCCAATTTGCTAACAAATATATGAGCAATCTGCTCGGCAATACGGTTTCAGTTGCGAATAAAGAGTGGGCCGCAAACTGGATGGCTGGGCAATTAAATGCAGGGGTATCGCGTGCAGATGCTGTGTTGACTACCTTGGTCACGCTGCTAGGTATCTCAAGCAGTGACCCTAATTGGGGATTGGCAGTACAACAATTTAACAACCGTGTTGATGTGGCGAAATATTACACATTGACTAAAAATGGTAACGCTACTGACTTGGCCAGTTTGCAAGGGACGATCAGCAGTGTCGGCAGTGATGCGGCCAGCGTTACACAGGCTAAAACGCAAATCGATAATAGTATTACACCTGTTGTACCACGTTCTTATAGTCTAACTGCTGCTAATGCCGTGTTAAGTCATACAGGAACTTCAGTGAATGTCTCTCCTGCAGGTAACTTATCAAGCAACGACGATACCATCACAGCCAATAATGCGATTGTCTTGTCTGGTGCTACTTTACTAGACAACAGCGCCACCGATAACGATACTTTAAACATCACCTTATCGAGTGCAGTCAGTACGGCGCCCACGATCAACCGGATCGAAAATATCACTATCGAAAGCTATAACAGCGGTGAGATGAGTCTTGCTAACGTGGTCAATAGCAAGACGATTACGATTAAAGGCACATCTTTTATTGGCACTGGCGCTAGTTCAGGACAAAGCTTCACCCTCTCTGAGATAAACGGTGCCCAAAAATTCGATCTTGCCACTGAGGCCGGCGCTGTCGATAGTTTGACCTTCCAATTGGTCGCAACAGGAAATGCTGCTTCATTGGATGTTGGAAATGGCGCGCTGGAAAATATCAACCTAAACGTTAACAGCAACAGCAGCTTAACGCTTGCTGATGGTACAAACGGCGGTAATGCAGCCAATGTGGTGATAAGCGGAGTAGCTAATCTGACGCTGACCAACGCAGATAGCACTGCCAATAATGTGATCAATGGCAGTTCTTTAATGGGTGTGCTTAATTATACCCATGCCAGTACAGCACACAGCGCCGTTTCTGTTACCGGTGGCAGTGGTAACGATAGCTTTGCCTTCGCTACCGACAAGATCAATGCCACGACAACTGTAAATGGTGGGGCAGGAACTGATACCTTGAATTTGACTGGTAATACTGCACAAAGTGGGGTCAGTTTGGCTGGGTTGAGCAATCTTGAAACGATTGCAATTGCTAATACAACAACTGATGTTTCTCTTTCTACCACAGATAATGTGGTAGCAGCAGGTGCTGTACTTAACGTCATTACAGCGCAATCTACCGGCAAGTTGACCTTCAATGGCAGTCTGGAAATTGATGGTGGCCGTTTTAGTATCATCGGCGGTGCCGGAGACGATTCATTAACCGGTGGCAATTCTTTGGATACCTTAAATGGTGCGGCTGGTAACGATAGTCTCGTTGGTGGAACAGGGGCAGATATGCTCACCGGTGGAGAAGGCAGCGATACTTTTGTGGGTGGCGAAGGGACTGACACCTTGATTTTGAGTGAAATTGCAGCAGCACGTGATGTCGTAGTCTTGACTCACGCGGGTATTGACATGGTGTCGGGTTTTGCCAAAGGTGCTGGTACAACCAATGACGTCATTGTCTTAAGCCTCTCTGCGTTAGAAACAGCAGGTGCGTTAGCGACAGGTGTAACAGTCAATATCAGTAGTGGGAATTCTACAGACCTTGCTGCAAATAACACTGCTACCATTTTGACGGTAAGTGGTTCTACGACTTTGACAGACGCTAATGTGCTCTATATTGCAGGGAACTATGCCACTGTCGACGCTTTGGTGGATAGTTTAGGGACAGGTGGTAGCAGCAACACAAATGCGCTGACAACCAGTCAAGCTATGACTGCAGGGGAAGCCATAACGATTGTTTGGAATGACAACAGTGGGGCTGCGCATGTTGGTTTGTTACGCTTTACTGCAAATGTTGCAACCAGTACAGCTTTAGTTGATGGGAATGTGGTTGTGCATGATTTGGTGCAACTCGTTGGCGTATCTGCTGCAGAACTCGCTGGTGGTGCGGATGGTGTCACAAATATTGGGTGGATCAGCTAACACACAACCTTATCTAACAGCCCCTGTTATTCATAACGGGGGGCTAGCGCAAACAGCAAAGCCGTTTTAAGGTTTTGTGTTTGCGCTTAGATGGTTAACTCAACACCATCACCCCATCAGCCTCGACCATCACGCCGCGTGGCAAGCTGGCAACGCCGATGGCAGCGCGGGCGGGATAAGGTTGGGTAAAGTATTGCGCCATCACTTCGTTAAAGACAGCGAAATTGGACAAGTCAGTTAAAAAAGCATTTAACTTCACAATATCGTTCAGTGATCCCCCAGCAGCTTCACATACCGCTTGCAGGTTTTTGAACACTTGGTGGGCTTGTTCAGCAAAACCCCCTTCAACACATTGCATCGTGGTGGGATCTAATGGAATTTGACCTGACAAATAGACCGTGTTGCCAGCGCGAACAGCTTGGGAATAAGCGCCGATCGCTGCAGGGGCATGTTCAGTATGGATGATGGTTTTGCTCATCAAAGTGACTCCTTGTGGGAATGTTAGTCGGGAAGAAAAATGGCCAGTAAATCGTTCAAGAAACGACGCCCTTGTTGGGTCGGGATAATATCTTGAGCGGTATGCGTCAACAAACCACGTTGTTGTGCGGCATCTAACTCATACAAAATCGCACTGATTGATAGCCCTGTGCGCTCATGAAACAGACTTTTGGCAAAGCCGTGATTGAGCCTTAGAGCATTCATCATAAACTCAAAAGCCAAATCATCTGCGGCAATGACATGGTCCGTTTGAACGGGTTGACCTGCCTCAATCGCTGCCAAATAGGCTTGAGGTTGTTTAACGCGCATTTGGCGCACGATTTTATCGTGAAAAGACAGTTTACTATGGGCACCGGCGCCAATGCCGAGATAGTCGCCGAATGTCCAATAATTCAGATTATGGCGGCTAGGCTGTTGCGGCAAACAAAACGCTGACGTTTCATAGTGCTCAAACCCCGCTTGGGCTAAGCGTTGTTCAATCGCCTGCTGCATGTCTGCTGACAATTCATCATCGGGCAGATCTGCCGGTGGTTGTGCAGCAAATAGGGTGTTGGGTTCGAGTGTTAGATGGTAAGCGGAAAGATGAGTTGGGCCAAAACTCAAAGCAGTTTCAATATCACAGATTGCCTGTGACAAGCTTTGCGCTGGTAAGGCATACATCAAATCAACATTGAAGTTGTCAAAATGTTGGCCGGCAATTTCAAGCGCTCGCCGTGCCTGTTCTCCGTCATGAACCCGACCTAAACGCTGTAATTTTTCAGCATCGAAACTCTGAATTCCAACGGACAGGCGGTTAATGCCACTGGCGCGATAAGCACGAAAACGTTCTGCTTCAAAAGTGCCTGGGTTAGCTTCGAGCGTAATTTCAGCATCGGGGTTGATTTTCAGTCGTGCATGTAAAGCCAAAAGCAGTCGGTCCAACGCGGCTGCACGGAATATGGACATACAGCGACAGGGGCGGCAAGCTATTCAGTTGGGTAAGATGTTCTGGGCGTTGAAACTGTAAAGGTGAAACACTCATTTTTGCAGCGCTTGTAAACGATTGACCAACTGAACCAAGGCTTGGGCACGATGGCTCACGCGGTTTTTCTCGACACTTGCCATTTCCGCTACGCTTATCTCGTAACCCTGTGCTTGAAACAGTGGGTCATAACCAAATCCGCCTTCTCCACGTGGTGCGGGCAAAATATGGCCACGCCACACGGCATCGGCAATGATCGGTTGGGGATCTTCTGCAGAACGGACCAGCACCAAAACACAGTAATAATGTGCTTGCCGATTTTCCGTGCCATCGAGTGCTGCTAATAGCGCTTCGTTATTGCGCTGATCCGATTTGGGTTCACCAGCATAACGCGCAGACAGCACCCCAGGGGCACCGCCTAGTGCATCTACACATAAACCGGAATCGTCAGCTAAAGCAGGTAAGCCACTCAAGCGGCTAGCGTGGCGTGCTTTGGCCAAGGCATTTTCAATAAACGTCCCATAGGGTTCTTCAGCCTCGGGAATACCTAATTGCCCTTGTGGCACAATTTGTGAAATACCGAGTGGTGCCAATAGTGCTGAAAATTCTTTCAGTTTGCCTGCATTGTTTGAGGCAAGAAGCAGTTGAGTTAGCATGGTGTCACACATCCGAGAGAGGGTTTAGTCGGCACAGAGCTGGGCGGCGCGCAGCAGAAGTTGGCCGTCGGCATCTTTTAACTGGGTTGCATCCGACAACAGTTGACGGAATTTACGTCCCCCTGCTACCCCAGTCATTAAACCAAGAAGATGGCGTGCAATGTCGCGCATTTTACCTCCCTCAGCAAGATGGCTTTCGACATAGGGAAGGAATGCGTGCAAGGCTGCCTGACGCGAAGTATTTGGGTTATGTGCTGCGGCAAAGAAACGGGTATCAGCATCATGGAACAGCCACGGTTGGTGATAGGCTTCACGACCAATCATGACCCCATCGACTTGCTGCAAATGTTGTTCGGTGTCTTGCCAAGTTTTAATGCCACCGTTGATGATGATTTCTAACTGTGGGAAATCCCGTTTTAATTGATAGACATAGTCGTATTTTAATGGCGGGATTTCGCGGTTTTCTTTGGGAGACAGCCCCTTCAAGATTGCATTCCGAGCATGAACAATAAATGTCCGGCACCCTTGTTCGGCAAGCTGACCGACAAAATCTAATAGCACCTGATACGACTCATCTTGATCAATCCCAATACGATGTTTGACCGTGATATCCAGCGTACAGGCATCTTGCATCGCTTTGAGGCAATCAGCGACTAAGTCAGGCTCTTTCATCAAACAAGCCCCAAAAGCCCCACGTTGTACCCGTTCAGAAGGACAACCGACGTTGAGATTAACTTCTTGATAACCCCATTGTTCAGCTAATTTCGCGCAGCGTGCCAGATCCTTGGGCTCTGAACCACCGAGTTGCAGCGCCAAAGGTTGTTCGATTTCGCTAAAGCGCAAATGTCGTGCTGCATCACCATACAACACGGCGCCGGTATTCACCATTTCGGTATAGAGCCAAGTATGGCGGGAAATTTCACGAAAAAAGCGCCGGAAATGGCGATCTGTCCAATCAAGCATGGGCGCTACAGCAAGACGGCGAGGAGGAAAAGAAACAGACATATTCACGTCAGGCAAATCACTGGAGAGCAGAAACCGAGCATGATACCGCCTGTGTCGTGGGATTCGTGCTTTTTTGTTTGCTTAGACACCGTATGCTAAACTAGCGGGCTCTCTTCAAGCCATAACTTTTTGATTCAATTCTATTTTATTGTCAAAAGCTCAATTGGCTTCGTGTTATTTTTTAATTTTTAATTTCGCCCATAATGAAACCAGAAACACCGCTTGTCAGCGTTTTGATTCGTAGCACAGGTCGCCCAGAATTAACGCAGGCGCTAGAGTCAATTTCCCAACAACATTATCAAACAATAGAAGTGTTGATTGTTGACGCTGGAGGAGGTGTGCGCCCTCTGGATCAATATATCCCAGAAGATTTTCCTTTTTCACTAGAAATTATTGACAGTGACACCCCTTTGCAGCGCTGCGTAGCAGCTAATCTGTTGCTTGAAAACGCAACAGGCCAATATGGTATTTTTCTGGATGATGATGACTGGTTCCTCCCAGAACATATTGAAAAACTAGTCACTGCCCAACTTGCCCATCCTGAATCTTGGATATATAGCGGTATCCGTTGTGTTGAGAATAATGGTCAAGAAGTGAGAATATTTGATGAGCCCTTCAACCCAACAAGATTGTTGATTGAGAACTATATTCCAATCCACGCGGTGTTATTCGATTGCAAAAAAATTCGACAAAAGAATATTCTTTTTGATCCTGCGTTTGATTTATTTGAAGATTGGGATTTTTGGCTACAGTGTTTGAGTGTTCAGCACTTTATTCATGTGCCAGGTGTTTCTGCTGTCTATCGTATTCATGGTCAGTCGGGCGCCGGGGTCAAAATTGATCGTGCTGAACAAGCCGAACAAGCCTTACAACAGATTATCGCTAAGTGGCGACAGCGTTGGACAGTACAACAACTACAAGATTTATTTGGTTATGCTCGTCATGTTGTTTCTTTACAAAACGAATTAGTAAAACAGAATGATTATTTAGAACAACAGCGTTTAGGCTATGAAAATAGTAAATCTTGGCGTCTTACCAAGCCTTTACGCCACATTGCCGATATTTTGCGTCAGTACCCTGCACAACAAAACTTAAAAAAAGCGCGCACTTATCTTGCTCGTAGTGTGCTTGATATCGCAACCGCAATTTATCGCAATCCTGCTTTCTCACGTTTGATTGCGTGGATTCCAGCTAATGTTAAAAGACAGGTTCGTAACACCCTAATGGTGTATTCACAAACAGATACGCCACCAGTCAATACCGGGTTGCGTGTTTACCGTCCATTAGGTAAACAACCTTTAGTTAGCATTATTATCCCTGTTTATAACCACGCAAATTATATTGAAAAATGTATTCGGAGTGCTTTGGCGCAAGATTGGGAGAATTTAGAAGTTGTGGTGGTGAATGATGCTTCACCCGATCCTGAGGTGGGGCGTATTTTACAACGCTTAGAAGGTGAACCGCGATTACAAATTCACCATCTCAGTGAAAATGTTGGTATTTGTCGTGCTCAAAATGAAGCGTTAATGAGAACCCAAGGCGATATTATTGCCTTTTTAGATTGCGATGATTATCTTCCTGCTAACGCTATTTCCTGCTGTATACAGGCGTGGCGTGATGATACGGTATATTTACACACTGGTCGTGTGAATGTTGATGAAAATAACCAAGAAATCAACCGTATTCACTTTATGAGTTTGCCTCGTCAGGATTATTTTGCCGAAAATTTGCGGGCGATGTATGCCACACATTTGAAGCTTATTCGGCGTGATGCTTTTTCTCGGGTTGGCTTATTTGATCCACGGTTTGACTCTGCACAAGATTATGAAATGTTGATGCGGATTGCCTTTCATTATCCTTCGAGCAGTTTTGTTCATGTACCAGATTTCCTATATTTCCATCGTTTACATGGCCAACAAACCACACAAACCCAAAAACGTAAGCAAGATCGCTTAACTCAGTTAATTCAAAATGAAGCCTGTCTACGTGAAAATATCCGCCACGGTAAATTTGAACATTTTATTTCATTTATTATGCTTTCCTACGGCAAGCATACCCAAACCCTTAAAGCGATTCAGGGATTAACCGAGACGGTAACTATTCCACACGAAATTATCTTATATGATAATGGCTCTACAGCTGAAACTGTGGATTTTATTCGTGAGTATATTGATGGCAAATTTCCTCAGCTAAAAGTGCATTATGGTGATCGTAATCTAGGCCCAGCCCAAGGACGACGTCAAGCTCTTGAATACGCAAGTGGAGATTGGTTTATTATTTTTGACAATGATGAAATTCCTGAACCAGGTTGGTTAGAGGAATTATTACTGCGTGCTCATGCTTATGATGATGTCGGCGCAGTATGCTGTAGAGTAGTATTCCCTGATGGGAAATTACAATTTAGTGGTGGGAGAGTTTTATCACATCAAAATCAACGCGATGTGATTGATTTAGCGTTATTTGATCGTGGTGAGTCGTTTGAGGCACTGCCTTCTTGCCAATTCCGCCAAGTTGATTGGTGTCCAATTGGAGCAACGCTGTTCACGTTAAACATCAAAGAATACTTACATGATGGTTATCCTAATACCTTTGAGGATGCTGGCGTGTCGTTTGCTCTGAAAAAACGTGGCTTGCGCCTATTAAATGCACCTGGGGCATTAGTATGGCACGACCACATTACCTTTCAACCAAAAGCAGAAATGAAAGAGCAGTATTTACGTGACCGTTATCACCCAAAAATGATGTTAAAGAGTGTGGCGAGCTTTTATCACGAAAATGGTTTGCTGATTTATGATGAATATATTTGGCGTGAGAATGGGTTGCACGCCTTTTCTCGGCCACAAATTGAACAAAAATTACAAGAAGTCGCACAATTAAAAACGGATTTTACGCAGTAAAGATAAGCCAATTTGTTGAATCTGTTTTATTAAATCGGTGGAGAAGGGTAAGCTCTCAACATAAAATGCCTCGGCAAGTTTTCCTTTGCCGAGGTATAAGCCACGATAACGGTTTAATCCCAACATCGCTTCTTCATAATCTGCACAAGCCATGGCTGTTGCATGTGCGTGTAGTGCCTGTCGTTTTTGCTCTACTACAGCACTGATGTCAACCACGTGACTCGCCGGCAATGGCGCCCAAATTTCATAAAAAAGCAAGGTCTCAATGCTTTTTACACGCTGACACAGCCCCGATAAGGCATGGCTGAGTTTGACGTGATCGCGGTGATAATCCAAAGGTGATGGCAGAAACACCCAGTTTGGCTGATAGTCACGCAAGATTTGATCAAGATGAGTCATCACTTCTGCCGTAGCTTCGAATGCGCCATCTGGTTGCTGTAAGAGCAGATAATCGGTGATACCGAGATGGGCCAATGCAGAAATAAACTCTTGTTGACGAATAAGATCGCTACCTGCGGGCAATCCACCTGCACCGCTGCCGTCGGTCACTAACACCACCTTTACAGGGCAATGTTGTGCTAAGCGAGCCAGTGTGCCACCACACCCAAGGCTTTCATCATCAGGATGCGGCGCAAAAACCAGCACTTTTTTTGCCACGTCGAGTGCTAAGGGACGTGGCAGGGGACATAAGGTCAACTCGCTAAGTGGTGGAGGAATGGTTTGCTGCCACCGTTTGATAAAGCGCAGCATAGGCGGCTCCTATTTGTTGTTTATCTGGCCACTGTTGAGCGTGTTGTTTGGCACATTGTTGCCAATACGCTAAGTGTGTTGGCTGTTGTAAAAAACCTTCGATAGCTTGTTGTAGAACGGTTTGCTCACCATGAATCAGTTGTGCACCAGCTCCCACCACCTCAGGCACACCGCCTACGGCCGTACACAAGCTGGCAGTGCCGGCGACTAAAGCTTCTAAGTTGGCTAAGCCAAATGATTCTGTAGCAGACGTGCTGATATATAAATCAGCAGCGGCAAGATAAGGGCTGACGTCTTCAGTGCTTAAACAAAACAGTCGATCAGCAAAACCAGCCGCACTCGCTTGTGCGTATAGGTGATCTCGGTGTCCCTCACCTAGAATACACAATCGCAACTGCGGGTAGCGTGCAGCGAGTGCGGCACAGGCTGTGACTAATAAATCAAATCGTTTTAATGGCACTATTCGGCCAACTGCTAAGACATAAAATGCCCCTTTGTCCCATTGCAACTGCTGGCGTGCGTCATCTCGGCTAGGCACTGACAATTCTGGTCGGGCATGGGGAATGGCATGCCAGTGGTGAGGAATGGAAGGCAACGCCAAATCGCGCGCAAGTTGTTCTAACGAAAGTTGGGTGGGTGCGACAACCCAGTGAGCAGCGCCTAAAGTGCGTGCCTCAAGGCGGCGTAACCAACGCTGTGCACGTGGCCCTTGAATTAAACCATCATCGTGAGTGGCACGGCTATAACAGCCAAATCCATGTTGAGTCACTCCCCAATAAACGCCCTTTAATCCCAGTCGCCGATAGGCCCATGCAAAGCCTGTGGCTAGCCAAGGATCGTGCAGATGGACAAAGCGATATTGTTCTTTGTGGGCAATTTCAGCAGCTAGCCACCCCATCTGCAGCCGTTCCGCCCAAGCACCCAACATCAAGCGCCGACCCATGTGGTGTCGCAATAACGGGACATGATTGAAATAGCGTAGATATCGCTGACGTTTTGCTAGATCGGCAGCGGTTAAATCGTGTTGACACAGGTAACGCACATGCCAACCTTGTTGCTCAAGTGCAGTTTGAATGGGGGTGATACTGCGCCCAAGACCATAGCGACGATCGGCCAAATGTTCACGCGTCACCATTAACAAACGGGATGAAGACTGCATTAGCGAAAATCCGTATCGCCAGCCATTAACCACCAATGATTTTCAAGGGTGGTAACGTCTGGGCCAGGTGACCAAATGTTGGTGGGAATGACAATATCGAGCGGGTGGCATGTTGCGGCAGTGGCGGTTGCAACTGCGGGTGCATGACTTTGAGTGAGCCAAGCAAATAATTTTTTTCGGCCAGCCCGCAAAGCAAAACGGCGGGCCACCCCCACTGCGATGGAAAAATGTTCGGGCGTGGCAATCATGTCTACCAATTCTACCGCCTCTTCCTGAGGTCGATCACGCAATATGACGACGGCCAAAGGCTGATGTCGCCAGCGACGACGTACCAACAATAACTGATAAGAAACCGTAGGATGTGCTAAATAACGATGTGCAATAAAAGCCCAATCACGCACCCCAATAATGCTGTTCTGAAAAGCGGCTGCCATGTCCTCCCAGAGCGTGTTGACAATGCCTGCCTCGTGTGGGGTGACCGGACGAGCGTAAACACGTGGGCTCCATCGTCTGGCAGCCGGCGGCCAATGTAACGCCACCATCTGATCGACTTGTGCATACAGGCCTAACCGTGTTGCCAGTTTTAAAGCCTTACTTTCGGGAAAGCCAAATCCCAATAAGTGGGGTTTGCCATAACCAATTTGATATTCCAAAAAGGTGGCAGCAGCGAGCTGGAACGGGCCATTCTTAGTTAACACCCCCCGTTCAGTGGGATGGACCATCACATCCCCAATTTGTACTGCTCGGCTAGGTTGTCCAAAATAGCGAATCGCACGCGGCATACCACCGTAAAAAGCCACCATTGTCTCTTCACGAAACACGGCGACTCCAAAGGGATTGGCATGGGCATATTTCCACTGCCGTTGAGCTTCGGGCATCACATAGCCAAAAGCCGCAGTAAACAAACTTGCCCAAGCCTGTTCATTTTTACCTTGTTCTGCCCATGCTAACGACCAGCGTGGCTGCCGCTGTTTTTTCCAGCAAGCCTGATCGCTGTCCCACATCCAACCAAAACGTTCTGCTAACGGCTGATGTTGTGGCGATAGCTGTGAGGCGCTGAGTGTGTGTTGTGCGGCAAACTGTTGAGAAAGATCATGTAACGGTTGCAGTAAAGTTGAATAGGCGGCTTGTTCGACAACAGGCTTATCCCACTGAAACCGTTGGCTTTCACAAAGATCTGTCGCAGAGAAAGGGCTGAGTCGCGCCCAGTAGCGGCCACTGCCTAAACATTGCCAAACCTCGTTGCTGACTGTCGCAATGCTGCCTTGTCCACGCTGATAAGCGGCTGGGATAAACAAAGGATGTGGACTTAATTCGAGCAACCAATCATCTTGCCATGCTTCCGGTACCGGCCACTGCGGCGGTTGTGAACATGACCCTAGCTCAGTCGCTGTCGGCAGTCTGGGTTCAGATGGCTGTGCCAAACGCCACTTATATTGTTGATAATCATCAGCAAAGTGTTTTGTCAGATAGTAGCGGTGGCTGGCTTGACTCAGTGCCATTTTGCTCGGTGCAGCCTGCCATTCATGTACCACTTGTGCGGTCGGTAAGAGATAGAGCGTTAAACCTAAGGCTTCGATACGGCGGCATAAGTCCGTATCTTCGTAATACATAAAAATAGCTTCATCAAACAAACCACCGAGACGATCAATGACCGCTCGAGTCAACATCAGGTGGGCACCAGACAACATGGTTTGCGGCACCGCAGCGGTTGTGTAGAGTGCAGCACAAGCTTGTTGTCGGCATTGATAGCTGGCAATTTGGCCTTGTTTTTGATCGGCCAATGCTTTTTGAATTGCATATTCTGTGCGTGGACTGACTGCTTGGCCGGGGGGAAGAAGCCAACGTTGTGCTTGATCCCAATAACTGATCGGAGAAACAGCACCCGCGTCGGGAGTCTGTAATAAGAAATGATGAAGTTGTTGTAGAGCTTCAGGCAATACTAAGGCATCTGGGTTCAGCAAAAAAATGACATCTTGTGTTGCAGCTTGATAAGCCAGATTACAACCACGACCAAAACCGAGATTGCGTTCAGCAATAATAAGACGGCAGTTGGCAGGCAGCGCCTGACGTAATCGTTCGGCCTCTTCTGGCGATTCACTGTTGTCTACCACAATCACTTCGGCAGACGGACATTCACGGAGTACGCTAGACACCGCACGAGAGGTCAAGGCAGCGCAATGATAGTTAACAATAAGGACGGAAATCATTTGACCGCCCCTGCCAGATGCCATTGCCGTGGCAAGTGGAAGATGCCTTGTTCCGTGCTGCTCTGTGTGACATCTAATACCAATTCGTGCGGCATCGCGTCATAAAAGTGTAAGCCGCGTTCACAAGTTAAATAGACACTCAGACTATAACGCCCCTTTAACAAAGGTAGCGCCTTGAGATGCAGTTGCACCGTGGCCGAGCCATCCGCTTGCCGTATGATTTCCCCCGCTTCTAACGACAAGGCGCTGGCAACCATACGCCACTCGGCATTATCAATGGTGAAGGCGACAGCAGGCGCGGGCAGGTTAGGGTCGGATTGAAATGATACCTCACAGACAATGTCCGATTGCAAACTACGGGCAGAGAGCTGCTTACCTTCGACACCATCACATAGCAAACGAATCTTTGATAAGCGTGCATGTCCGTTTGCTGCAATTGGGATGTCGGTACTTTGCTCGGTTGCAGTGTCATTCAACGACGCTTGATAATCGGTGACAATTGCGGCTGGTGAGCCAAATGCTTTTTGTTGACCTTTTTCTAACCAAATTGCCGTATTACAAATGCTCTCAATTTGATACATCGAATGAGAACAAAATAGGATAGTCACGCCTTTTTCTCGCAAACTCATGATCCGATCAAATGATTTACGTGAAAAAGCACCATCTCCGACAGACAATGCCTCGTCAACAACCAAAATATCAGGATCCACACTGGTCGCAATGGCAAAGGCCAAACGAACATACATACCGCTGGAGTAAGTTTTAACCGGTTGATGAATAAAATCGCCAATGCCTGCAAACTCAACGATGCTGTCGTAGCGAGCATCGATTTCGTCTTTAGACAGACCTAACACTGAGGCATTCAGATAGACATTTTCTCTGCCAGTAAAATCAGGGTTAAAACCCGCCCCTAATTCCAATAAAGCAGCAACCCGACCATTGACTTCCACGGTGCCATGGCTTGGAGTTAATGTCCCACAAATTATTTGTAATAAGGTGGATTTTCCTGCTCCATTACGCCCCACTAAACCCAGCACTTCACCTTTTCTTAATTCAAAATTGATATGGCTGAGGGCGTGAAACTCGCGATAATATTGGCGACGCTTCCCAAACAGCATCTGTTTTAGCCGGTCGGCTGGTTTTTGGTAGATATGGTAGTGTTTTCCTAAATCCTGCACACGGATAGCAATATCAGAGCACATCAGCAAATCCCTTCCGTGTTGCTTGGAAAAACAGACCACTGGCAATACAGAACAACATGGCCATCAGACTATACAGGCCCAAGCCAGCCCAGTCTGGCCATTGTTGATGCAACAGAATAGCGCGCAAGCTCTCAATAATGAGTGTCAACGGATTGAGATGCATCCAAAACTGCATCTGCGCTGAAAGTGCCTTGGCTGAATAAAACACCGGTGAAAGAAACATCGCTACATTCACGGCCAGCCCCATCATCTGTGCCACATCCCGTACAAACACCCCAAGTGCTGCGAACAGCCACCCTAAACCCAATAAAAAGGGTAAGAAAGGCAACAAAACAAACGGTAATGCCAGTGCCGTGAAAGGGATATGCTGTCGCAGCACCAGTGTTGCGGCTAATAAAATCAAACAGCTGAGGACAAGATGAAACAGCCCAGAAAGCACACTGATCCACGGTAAAATTTCCAGTGGAAACACCACTTTTTTTACCAGATTGGGTTGCTCAATAATCAGTCGTGGTGCGCGGCTGGCAATTTCAGCAAACAAGTTGAATACCATTAAGCCCGTGAAAATTTGTAGCGCAAACTCCAATCCACCACCCTGTTCCGCTCCCGGCCAGCGTGCTTTAAAGACACCGACAAACACAAAGGTGTAGACCCCCAACATCAATAATGGGGTGATAAACGACCACCCAATCCCTAACAGGGAACCACGATAGCGCCCTAATACTTCACGACGGGCAAATTGCCAGACCAAGGTACGATGGCGAAACGGCAAGAAAAAAGAAAGTGCAGGCAAGGGCATGAAATGCGCCAGTCAAAGTTAATTTTTTGGGGGGTCGATTTTACCTTCTGCAATCTCGCGCAGAAAGCGAACATCATGCACTGTGAGGCTATTACCCTCACGACTGACCACTTGTTTTGTTTGTAGTAACTGAAAGGAGCGAGTGACGGTCTCACGACTGGTGTTAATCATGATCGCCAGCTCTTGTTGTGTTGGAAGATGACTGATTTCCGCTTGCTGACCTTCACCAGACAGTTGCAGAAGTTGAGCACACAAGCGTTGAAATGGGTTGGGGAGCGATAACAGGATGCGCTGCGCGGTCACTGCCCGCACACGTTGTGCTAAACGCAACATCATTTGTTCTGCCACTGTTGGCGAAGCAAAAATAAAGCTGCGAGCAATATCGCGTGGCAAAAATAGAACCTGAGACTTGGCCACTGCAATCACAAATTCGGCACCTGCTTGACCATCTACAACCGATAGTTCACCAAAATAGTCTCCCTGTTCAACGAAGTACAAACCCACCTCGCGCCCATCAACAGTAAAATCAACACCTTGCAAACGGCCTTCTAACAAAAATCCCAACCCCTGCCCAACTTCAGTCCGTGACAACGCCACCTCGCGTCGTGATAACGACTGCAAAGTCATATTTGCCGCGAGATGCTCAAGCGTGGTCGCCGGCAAATCGCGAAGAAGGGCAAAACGATGCAGAAAATTAACGTGAACTGGCATTGAGGGGCCAAGCTGGCGGCCGTAAAAATGGGGCGACTATAACAGAAAATTTTCTTAAGTAATTCATGCTTAAGGCATTTTTCAAAGATGTGCGCCCAGTCACATCTTTTTCCCTACGGTTACGCCATAATCTGGCTGTTATAGTCCCTGTGCTGTGAGGCACTGCCATGATTGCGCGAATTTCCCCGCTTACCGTAAGTCTGTTGTTTGCCTTAACGCCCTATGCGGTTTGGGCGGGTTCAACAGTGGGAGAAGCCACTTTAGTCATCGGCAATAACAAACAGATCACTGCCGAAGGTCAAGCTCAAATTCTCAACCGTGGTATGAGTATCAAGGTTGGTGATCGTATCGAAACCAGCGAAGGTGGCCATGTCCATATTCGTTTTGTCGATGGTGCTTTCGTGAGTGTTCGGCCCGGTAGCCGTCTGGTCATTGAAGACTATCGGCACAATGCACAAAACAGCGAACAATCCGCGATTAAATTCAAGCTTGAACAAGGCACTGTCCGGTCGATTACTGGCCAATGGGGCGAGGCGGCACGAGATCGTTTTCGTTTAAACACCCCCATTGCGGCAATTGGCGTACGCGGGACTGATTTTGTGGTCCAAGCTGATAGCGAGCGCCTGCGTGCGGCGGTTCATTCAGGGGCTATCGTGGTTGCGCCTTTGGGGGAGGGGTGTCGTGCTGATGCCTTTGGCCCATGCGCCACTCAAACAGCACAACAGCTTGCCGCAGATATGGGTAATGTGATGTTGGAGTTACAACGTCGTCAACTCAGTCCCCGTTTGGTGCCATTGAATGACTTACTCAATCCCGAAGGGATTAGCGCACCAGAAACCAGTACACGCAATAACGCTACCACAACCACCACAGCCGCCAACACCAATACCAGCAATCGTCGTACTGATTCATTGGCTGAACCATTGATTACGCAATCACTGGATAACGCTGTGGTATTAAAACCCAAAGAGCCCACCGACAAACCCATTAGTGGCCCTGCCTTGGTTTGGGGGCGGTTAGGTGAGGCCAGTGTAGGGGATATCGTGTCAGTGCCTCTGGGCGAAGTTAGGGAAGGCCGAACCCCGCTGATGGGTAATCTGCGTTACACCTTAATGCGCGATAAACAACAGCCAATTTTTCCTACTGGGGGTGGTAAAACCGAGTTTTCACTACAAGGCGCCTTTGCAGAATACCGCCCAAGTGGCAGCGACCAAGCCCAATTAGCGCGTGTCGATGGGGGCAATCTATCGATTAACTTCGATACTGCCCAATACAGTACACAACTCAACCTACATCATCGCGAGACAGGGGCTGTTGGTTTCCTCTCAGCAGGTCATATTAACGAACAAGGTTTATTTGTTGGTACATCGGGGAATGGCGCTATTTCAGGGGCGATTGGTGGTGCCGGCACCGAGGCTGCTTATCGTTTTGAACGCGTGGTGGAACAAGGTCGTTTCGATGGTATCTCGTTATGGAAAAAGCCCGAAGTGCTGCAAAAAAGCGCAGAAACCTTTGCAACATTAAGTCAGCCGGTACGGTAATTCCATGTCTCGACAGCAACAACTTGCACGCTGGCTTGGTCGTTTTTCTGCGCTATTACTGGCCTATCTGTGTATGCTGCTTGTGCAGCATGGGTTTCCCCACCTCGTTCGTAATTTAGAAGAACGTGGTGGTGATTTGATTTGGCGTCTTGGTGCAGAACATCAGGTTGAACGCCGCTTTGTGATTGTCGACATTGATGAAAAAAGTTTGGCCGAAGTAGGCCCTTGGCCTTGGTCACGCGATACGATGGCTGCATTAAGCCAACAGTTAACCAACCTTGGCAGCCCATTGCACATCTACGATATTGTGTTTCCTGAGTCACGAGAGGGCGATGATGTTTTTGCCACCACGCTACAACGTACCCCCTCGGTTCTGGCGCAAGTGTTTGCAGTTGACCAAGGGGCTGCCGCCCAAGCCGGTGTGCTACAAGGCGCGTTACGGCAGCCACCATGTGCCACCTTGCCACAGGCTCGGGGTTATGTGGCAAATAGTGCGGTGTTAAAAGGTGTGAATGCCGGGCATATCACACCACGCATTGCACAAGATGGCATGATTCGGCAACTACCCGCTTTAGTTTGTTACCAAAACCAAGCCTATCCAGCCTTAGGTCTCGCTGCCATTTTGGCCGGTGCTAAACTGCCGGCACAGCTCAGTTTATCTGCTGGAGAGGATTGGCGCTCACCCGAGCAGTGGCTCACCAGCCCCGATGCCCCAGAATGGCGGCTGCCCCTAGATGCACAGGGCAATGCTCGATTATCGTATTTGTTAAGCCCAGAGTCGTTTATTTCGGTCTCTGCTGCTGATATTTTGCATGGCAAAGTCCCAGATGACTTGCTGCGTGGCAGTTGGGTCTTAATTGGTGCAACGGCATTTGGTATCGGCGATGCTGTACCAACGCCTCATGGTGGTGCAGTGGGTGGCGTCGGTGTACATGCCCAGTGGTTGTCGGCTTTATTAGATCAACGCTTACCATATACCCCGCGTGGTGCCTCGGTCATACAACATATTGCTGTATTGGCCATCGCGCTGATGCTGTTGGCGCTGTCTACTTGGCGTGGACGGGCGGCAATGGTCGTTTTGCCAATGACCGGTTTAAGTTTGGGGATGGTGTGTTACTTCGCTCAAGCTCATCTGCTGTTACAACAACAACTGTGGTTAGGATGGGTGTTTCCTGCAGGGTTTGCCATCAGCGCAGGGTTATTGCTGACTTTGGTTGAATATGCGCGCACTCGTTTTGAACGTGAACGTTTATTTGCCAACCTCACCAGTTACCTACCTGCACCTGTGGCTAACACATTGGCGCTCAAACGACCTTCTAGCACCATCGAAGCCGAACGCCGCGATATCACCGTTTTATTTGCTGACATTCGTAATTTCTCAGCGTTTTGTGAGAATCGTCCCCCAGAAGAAGCGGCGACGTTGCTGCATAACTTCTTTACTTGTGCCACTCGTATCGTAGAGAATTATGGCGGTGTGGTAGAGGCATTCCAAGGTGATGCCGTCATGGCGGTATGGAATGCGCCTTCTCGTTGCGACAATCATCCGATCCATGCCTTGGCTGCGGCTCGTGCTTTGTTGGTTGCAGTCGAAGCCGAGTTGCCAGAGGTAGAGCAATATGGTCTCGAACCTTTGGCACTAGGGATGGGGCTTGAAAGTGGTGAAGCCCTAGTCGGTTCATTTGGTCTGGCAACGCGCCGCGCCCACACCGCTTTGGGTCAAACCGTCACGATAGCCGCACGGCTACAAATGCTCACGCCAGAATTGGCACAACCCATTTTACTTGGTTCTGGTCTGGCCGCGCGATTAACCCCAAACAGCGTGGTCTCGCAGGGCTTTTTCTTACTCGAAGGACTGCGACATCCGCATTGTGTTTATGCGCCTGCTTTGGCTGATTAATTTTTTCGTCCTTCTTTCTTCTCCTCTGTTGTATGCCGAAAGTCTGTCCTGTCCTCATGGCGTCGGTGTCCCTGCAGCCCATTCATGGGAAGAACTTAAACAACGCGAACAAGCGGTGGCGGCTTATGCTGCGCGTTGTGAGCGTGATGCGCATTATTTAGCATGGCATGGTGCATTGTTAAATGCCCTCAATCGTCCACACGATGCTGCCGATCGGCTTGAGCGAGCGTTATTGCTTAATCCAGAATTGATGGTAGCAAAAATTGATTATGCCGAAGCTTTAACCAGCTTAGGTGAAACACGGGCCGCCCGTCAGTTATTACAAGAAGTCCTCGCTCGACCTGACCTCCCTCCCCATCTGGAGTCAGTTTTACAAACGCGCTATAAAGCCTTGGGGCATATTTGGCTCAGTCGTGCCTATCTAACTTCTCGTTTGGGCTACGACAGCAATTTAACCAGCGCCCCACGTATTGACCGACTGACACTTACCTTACCTGATGGCAATTTACCGCTGTTGTTGGCAGAAAGTTACCGCCGGCAAAGCGGTCTCACGGCCAGCCTAGAGTTTAATGGTGATCTTTCCCACCCCTTGGATTCGGGCGGCAGTCTCTTGTTTTACGGTGATATGCGCCTACGTCATAGCCCGAGTGTACGCGGTGTGGACTATGCCCAAATTGATACCGTCGCCGCCTATCTTCATCCCAATACACTAGGGGATGCCTTATTGTCTGTTGGCAGCAGCTTTTTGCATTACAACGGCGAAACACTCTACCGTTCAGCGCGGATCTCGTTGGCACAAGATTGGCAATGGGCAGACTGCCGGCCACGGGTGGGTTGGGACAGTGAGTGGCGGCAATATCCACAAACCCCAGAATTAGATGGTCGTTTTGCGGCGCTGTCTGTTGGGCTTTCCTGTCATCATCAGGCGCGCACCAGCTTTATCCTCCGTGCGGGACGTGATGATGCCGCCCGCCGGCGTGCCGGCGGTGGCCAATGGCGTCTTGAAGCGCGTGCAGCAGCCAGTTGGCCCTTGGCTGGTGGTGTATTGGATACTGATTTGAACTACAGCTTACAACGCGATGATCGCAGCTATAGCCCCTTATTAGCCAATGGCCTCGCTCGTCGAGTCCAACGTTGGACGGCTCGCGCAGAATATCGCTATCCTCTGTCTCGTCATTGGCAGGCGTTAGGCAGTATCGAAGTCAGTCGACAAAATGCCAATCTCGAATTATTCGATGTCAACAGTCATGCTTTTAGTATAGGTGTTCGCCGAACATGGTAACCACAACCTACTCCGAACCAGATTTTAACCGTC
The DNA here is from genome assembly GCF_055136605.1 of Aquaspirillum sp. NCBI lineage: Bacteria > Pseudomonadati > Pseudomonadota > Betaproteobacteria > Neisseriales > Aquaspirillaceae > Aquaspirillum > Aquaspirillum sp. The sequence goes on from NZ_JBSQVP010000017.1 coordinate 26,892, forward strand.
GCTTTGGCGGCATTGGTCGTTTATATGGTGAAGCAGCGCAACAGCGTCTTACCACAGCACATTGCTGTGTGATTGGTATTGGTGGGGTAGGTTCATGGGCTGCCGAAGCCTTGGCGCGAACGGGTATCGGCGAATTAACATTGATTGATCTGGATAATGTTGCCGAGTCGAATGTAAATCGCCAAGTGCATGCTGTCAGTGGCGAGTTCGGGAAACCGAAAGTACAGGCGATGGCAGAACGAATTGCACTGATTCATCCGGGGTGTCGCGTGAATGTAATTGAAGATTTTGTCGAAGCCGATAACTTAGAACGCTATTTGGCCCCACGCTATGATTTTGTGTTGGATGCGATTGACAGTATCCGCGCTAAAGTGGCCTTGATTGCATGGTGTCAACGACAAAGACAACCTTTGATTGTCAGCGGCGCAGCCGGTGGACAAATTGACCCAACCAAAATTTGTATTGATGATTTAAGCCGCACGACACAAGATCCGATTGCCGCCAAATTGCGCGCCCAACTGCGTAAACATCATGGATTTCCCCGCGATATAAAGAAAAAGTTTGGGGTTCCCTGTGTCTATTCCACCGAAGTCTTGCGGTATCCCACCCAAAGCTGTGCCACTGCCAGTGGCTTGAACTGTGCCGGTTTTGGTTCAAGCATGATGGTAACAGCCAGTTTTGGCATGGCAGCCGCAGCCTACGCCATAGCGCAGTTGGCGGCGTCTGCTACACGATAACGTTCGGAATTCCGAACAGATAACGAAACGTAAATTCGGAATTTCGACTGTTAGCTTGATGGCTATTGTGAAGTGCATCACAGCCTTTTCTATTTAATGTATTGTTTTATTGTGTGTTTTCTCTTCTTTTGTGGTTTGTTACAAAATTGGCACAGATTCTGCGTTATAGGACGTGTAAAGCCTGACTCAGAACAATCGGCTTATTTCGTACAAAAGAGGAGCTTTCTTTCATGCGTACTACCCCTTTCGCTTTGGCTGCTATCGCTGCTGCCGTATTATCGACGCCGGTTTTTGCAGCAGAATTAACCGGCACGCTGAAAAAAATCAAAGACTCGGGCACTGTCGTCTTGGGTCATCGCGATGCCTCGATTCCATTCTCCTACCTCGGTAACGATCCTTCCCAGCCGATTGGGTATTCTCACGACTTGCAACTGAAAGTAGTTGAAGCACTGAAAAAAGAGCTGAAACTGCCTAGCTTGAAAGTCAAATACAATCTGGTCACCTCTCAAACTCGTATTCCGCTGGTGCAAAACGGCACCGTTGACCTCGAATGCGGTTCGACAACCAATAACCTTGAGCGTCAGAAACAAGTTGACTTCTCGGTAGGGATTTTTGAAATCGGTACCCGTTTGCTGACCAAGAAAACCTCTGGTATCAACGATTTCCCTGATCTGAAGGGTAAAAACGTTGTTACCACCGCTGGCACCACCTCTGAGCGACTGTTGAAAGCCATGAATGTGGAGAAACAGTTGGGCATGAACATCATCAGCGCAAAAGATCACGGTGAATCGTTCTTGATGCTGGAATCGGGCCGTGCTGCCGCCTTTATGATGGACGATGCACTGTTATACGGTGAAATGGCGAAGGCGAAAAACCCTGCTGACTGGGTGGTCACCGGTAAGCCACAATCGTTTGAAATCTACGGATGTATGGTGCGTAAGGGCGATGCTGCCTTTAAGAAAGTGGTGGATGATGCCATCGTTGCCACTTACAAATCAGGTGAAATCAACAAGATTTACAACAAGTGGTTCCAACAGCCCATCCCACCTAAAGGCCTGAACCTGAACTTCCCAATGAGCGATGAGTTGAAACAACTGATCGCCAAGCCAACCGACAAATCTGCCGAACAAATGTAAGCCAGTTGGTTTATAAACAACAAGGGGCTCGTCCCCTTGTTGTCAGTAGGGCGTACCGGTATGCCATGTTGTGCAATGCCGGTTTCTGCATGAAAAGGGGATGTCGATGGATTACAACTGGGACTGGGGTGTTTTCTTTAAGTCCACTGGAATTGGTCAAGAAATTTATCTTGATTGGTTTATTTCTGGCTTGGGCTGGACCATTGCCGTTGCGTTGATCGGCTGGTTAATCGCTTTATTCTTGGGCTCGGTATTGGGGGTATTGCGTACCGTACCAAACCGCTGGCTGTCTGGCTTGGCCACAGCCTATGTCGAGCTTTTCCGTAACGTACCGTTGTTGGTACAACTGTTTCTCTGGTATTTCTTAATCCCCGATCTGTTACCCGAACCGATCGAGATGTGGTTTAAACAAGATTTAAACCCTGCTACTTCAGCCTATCTGAGCGTCGTTGTCTGTTTGGGATTATTTACCGCTGCTCGTGTCTGTGAACAAGTCCGGACCGGTATTCAAGCGCTGCCTAAAGGCCAAGCTGCCGCAGGCTATGCTTTAGGGTTCAAATTACCTCAAATCTATTCGCAAATTCTGTTACCGCAGGCTTTCCGCATCATCATTCCACCGCTGACCTCCGAGTTCCTGAATATCTTCAAAAACTCTTCGGTTGCCTCGTTGATTGGCTTGATGGAGCTGTTGGCACAGACCAAACAAACTGCTGAATTTACTGCCAATTTGTTTGAAGCCTTTACCTTAGCAACGATTATCTACTTCACTCTCAATATGAGCTTGATGCTGTTGATGCGCTGGGTAGAAAAGAAAGTAGCTGTTCCAGGCCTGATTTCGGTGGGAGGTAAATAATGGACTTTAGTGCAATTATTCCCGCCCTTCCCGGGATGTGGGAAGGGATGGCGATGACGCTCAAGTTGTTGGTATTGGGCGTGATCGGTGGGGTGGCATTGGGGACAGTCTTGGCTTTGATGCGCTTGTCGCACAATCCTCTGCTCTCGAGATTGGCCGGTGCCTATGTGAACTATTTCCGTTCGATCCCGTTGCTGTTGGTGATTACGTGGTTCTATTTTGCCGTGCCGTTTGTCTTGCGCTGGATCACAGGTGAAGACATGCCGATTGGTGCATTCACCTCGTGTTTAGTGGCTTTCATGATGTTTGAAGCTGCCTATTTCTGTGAAATTGTGCGGGCAGGGATTCAATCAATTCCCAAAGGACAGATGGGCGCTGCTTATGCTTTAGGGATGAATTACGGCCAAGTCATGCGGCTGATTATTCTGCCTCAAGCATTCCGTAAGATGACGCCGTTGTTGTTACAACAAAGCATTATTTTGTTCCAAGACACCTCGTTAGTGTACGCCGTCGGTTTGATGGACTTCTTGAACGCCGCCCGTTCACGGGGCGATATTATCGGCCAGCCGCATGAGTTCCTGATTTTTGCCGGTCTGGTGTATTTCACCATCAGCTTCTCCGCCTCGTTATTGGTTAAGCGTTTGCAAAAAAGGTTAACGGTATGATCTCGATTAAAAATGTCAGCAAGTGGTACGGCGAATTTCAAGTCTTGACCGATTGCACAACCGAAGTCAAAAAAGGCGAGGTGGTGGTGGTCTGTGGCCCGTCGGGTTCTGGTAAATCGACCTTGATTAAATGTGTGAATGCACTAGAACCCTTTCAGAAGGGTGATATTGTGGTCGACGGCACATCGATTGCCGATCCCAAAACCGATTTGCCAAAACTGCGCTCACGAGTGGGGATGGTGTTCCAACATTTCGAACTGTTCCCTCACCTGTCGATTACCGAAAACCTGACCATTGCCCAAATGAAGGTGTTGCGTCGTAGCAAAGAAGAAGCCACAGATAAAGGCTTAAAACTGCTCGACCGCGTTGGCTTGAAGGCACATGCACATAAATACCCTGGTCAGCTCTCTGGTGGTCAACAACAACGGGTGGCGATTGCACGAGCCCTAGCGATGGATCCCATCGTGATGCTATTCGATGAACCCACATCAGCACTCGATCCCGAAATGGTGAATGAAGTGTTGGATGTCATGGTGCAGTTGGCTCAAGAAGGCATGACGATGATGTGTGTCACCCACGAAATGGGGTTTGCCCGCAAAGTGGCAAACCGTGTGATCTTTATGGATCGTGGGCAAATTGTTGAGGATTGCCATAAAGAAGAATTTTTTGGCAATGTCGATGCCCGTTCCGATCGTGCGAAGCAATTCCTCGCAAAGATTTTGCAACACTGATTTTGTCCCCCTTGGCTGCTGAGTGAAATATTCAGCAGCTTTTTTTTGTTCGTTGTTTTCAAGAGGAAGAAACGATGAAAACCCTCCACAAGCTGGCACCTTGCTTTGCTGCGATGATGTTTTTGTTGCCTTACCAAGCCGCTCATGCAGAAGCGGCCAAGGCAAAATTGCCTAATGTGGTGATCTTAGCCACGGGTGGGACGATTGCAGGGGCTGGCGCAAGTGCAGCCAATAGCGCAACCTATCAGGCAGCTAAAGTCCCAGTCGACAAATTGATTGCTGGTGTGCCCGAGTTGAGTCATATCGCTCAGGTTCGCGGTGAGCAAGTTTTCCAAATTGCATCGGAAAGCTTTACGAACGATCATTTGTTGCAATTAGGCAAACATGTTGCCGAGTTGGTGAAACGTAGCGATGTTGATGGTGTAGTCATTACCCACGGCACCGATACTTTGGAAGAAACCGCCTACTTCCTTAACTTAGTTCAGCGTACCGACAAGCCTATCGTGGTGGTTGGTTCGATGCGCCCTGGGACTGCCATGTCAGCCGATGGCATGTTAAATCTTTACAATGCCGTTGCGGTTGCTGGCAGTAAAGATTCACGCGGTAAAGGGGTGTTGGTGGCGATGAATGATGAAATTCATTCTGGCCGCGACGTCAGCAAAGCCATCAACATTAAAACGGAAGCTTTCAAGAGTCCTTGGGGCCCTCTTGGTATGATTGTCGAGGGAAAAACCTATTGGTTCCGTTTGCCAGCTAAACGCCACACGATGAACTCAGAGTTTGATATCAAGCGCATTAATACCTTGCCGCCAGTTGATATCGCTTATGGTTATGGCAATGTAACCGACACCGCATACAAGGCGTTTGCGCAGCAAGGGGCAAAAGCGATTATCCATGCAGGTACAGGTAATGGCTCTGTGGCTGCGAAGGTCGTCCCTGCATTACAAGAAATTCGCCAAAGTGGTGTGCATATCATTCGTTCTTCTCGTGTCAATGCTGGCGGTTTTGTTTTGCGTAATGCCGAACAGCCTGATGATAAATATGATTGGGTGGTAGCACATGACCTCAACCCACAAAAGGCCCGTATCTTGGCCTCTGTTGCTTTAACCAAAACCCAAGACAGTAAAGAATTGCAACGGATTTTCTGGGAATATTAATTCTGGTCAATACCATTATTTAAGATAAATAAAAAAGCTCCCAATTACTCGGGAGCTTTTTTACTTGTTGTTCCTATCTTAAAAAACGGAAGTTTTTTCCGCAAGATGGCAACGCACTGCTACGAAAATGTTTTTTGCAGCAGTAATTAACGTACGATTTGTGCTAACTCACCTTTGGCATAGCGGTTTGCCATCAGGTCGAGGTTGACGGGTTTAATTTTGCTTGCCATCCCTGCCGCGCCAAAAGCTTCATAGCGTGCGATGCAAATATCACGCATGGCATCGGTTGAGGCTTTCAGATACTTACGTGGGTCGAATTCGTTGGGGTGTTGTGCCAAGAAACGACGGATAGCACCGGTGGAGGCCAAGCGTAAATCGGTATCGATATTCACCTTACGCACGCCGTGTTTAATCCCCTCAACAATTTCTTCGACTGGCACACCGTAGGTTTCGCCTAAATCGCCACCGAATTCGTTGATAATCTGCAACCACTCTTGCGGTACGCTGGAAGAACCGTGCATCACCAAGTGTGTGTTAGGAATACGGGCATGGATTTCTTTAATACGGTCAATGCGTAATACATCTCCGGTAGGCTTTTTGCTGAATTTATAAGCACCATGACTGGTGCCAATCGCAATTGCCAAGGCATCGACGCCGGTATCTTTGACAAATTGTGCGGCTTCTTCTGGGTCGGTCAATAACTGACTGTGATCCAACACGCCTTCTGCGCCCACACCATCTTCTTCACCTGCTTTACCGGTTTCCAAAGAGCCTAAACAGCCAATCTCGCCCTCTACCGATACCCCACAAGCGTGGGCAAAATTGACCACGGTGCGTGTGACATCGACGTTATAGGCATAGTCGGCAGGGGTCTTACCATCGGATTTCAGCGAGCCATCCATCATCACCGAACTAAAGCCGAGCTGGATCGAACGCTGGCAAACATCTGGGCTGGTGCCGTGGTCTTGGTGCATCACCACTGGAATATGAGGGAATTCTTCCACGGCTGCCAAAATCAAATGACGCAAGAACGGCGCACCTGCATACTTACGCGCACCTGCCGAGGCTTGCACAATCACCGGTGCATCGACTTTATCTGCGGCTTCCATGATGGCGCGCATTTGTTCGAGGTTGTTCACGTTAAAAGCGGGCAGGCCATAGCTGAATTCAGCCGCATGATCGAGAAGTTGACGCAGAGAGACGAGAGCCATCGGGCTACCTCCAAAAAGAAAACAGCGCGGCAGGCCGCGCTACAAAAAGAAAAGACTGCCTATCACTGTCTGCTCACACTGGTGAGCGCCACTCCAGCCACAGCAAAAGAACCACCCGCAAAACGATTGAGCCATTGTAGGCGCAAGGGAGTATTGAGCCAGCTTTTTAACTTGGCACCTCCGGTGGCATAGACGATTTGCCATGTGCTTTCGATGACAAAAAATGTTGCCGCTAAGATGGCCAGTTGCACCGATTGATCGGCTTGGGCATTCATAAACTGAGGGAAGAGGGCAGTGAAAAAAACAAACGCCTTCGGGTTGCTCATCGCGACGAGAAAGCCCGTGCGGAAACGCTGCCACGCGGTATCGATGACCGCTGCCGCTGTGCTTTCTTGCAAAGGACTGGCCGGTGCGCGCCATGTTTTAATGCCAAGCCACACCAAATAGGCTGCACCAGCATATTTCACCACCGAGAACAATAATTCCGAGGTCGCGAGCAAAGCGCCGAGTCCTAGGGCAGAACCACACATGATGATGCCCAAGGCCAATAACAAACCGGCTAAAGTGGGCAGGGTATGGCGCACGCCGTAGCGAATACCATGCGTCATTGCTAACAACATATTCGGGCCCGGCGTGGCCGAGACAAAAAACACCGTAGCGACATATAACAACCACGCATTGAGCGACATACCCTATCCTTTAACGCTTAGGCTCGTTCAGCTAACACGGCCACTGCGGGCAGTTGTTTGCCTTCGAGGAACTCCAAGAACGCACCACCCCCGGTCGAGATGTAGCTGATTTTATCGGTCACACCAAACTTAGCAATGGCTGCCAAGGTATCACCGCCACCGGCAATCGAGAAGGCTTTAGACTCGGCGATGGCGCGGGCCAAGGTTTCTGTGCCTTCGGCGAATTGATCGAACTCGAACACACCGACAGGCCCATTCCATACCACCGTGCCAGCTTGAGCCACAATATCAGCCAGTTGGGCGGCGGATTGTGGGCCGATGTCGAGAATCATGTCATTCTTGGTGACATCTTCCACCGGCTTGAGAGTGTCTTCTGCATTCTCAGAAAATTCCGGTGCGGTGACGACATCAACAGGCAACGGCACATTGCCACCACGGGCTTTGATCTTGGCAATCACTTTTTGTGCTTCTGCCACCAATTCTGGCTCGGCTAAGGATTTACCAATGCCATGACCTTCAGCCAATAAGAAGGTGTTGGCAATCCCGCCACCCACGATTAACTGATCGACCTTATCGGCCAGCGATTCCAAAATGGTCAGCTTAGTCGAGACTTTCGAACCTGCCACAATTGCCACCAGTGGGCGAGCAGGGCTTTCTAAAGCGCGGCCTAAGGCGTCGAGTTCGGCTGCCAACAAGATACCAGCACATGCCACCGGCGCAAACTGCGCGACGGCATGGGTTGACGCTTCGGCGCGATGGGCGGTACCAAAGGCATCGTTGACAAAAATGTCGCACAGGTTGGCGTACGCACGTCCTAAATCGGGGTTATTTTTCTTTTCCCCTTTGTTAAGACGCACGTTTTCTAACATCACCACATCGCCCGGATTGAGCGATAAGCCATTTTGCCAATCGCTGACCACAGGCACGGTTTTACCCAACAAGCTGCCCAAGCGCGCAGCCACGGGGGCTAAGCTGTCTTCAGGTTTAGGCTCACCTTCGGTGGGGCGGCCTAAGTGGGTCATCAGAATCACTGCTGCGCCGTTATACAGGGCATGCTGAATCGAGGGCAGCGAAGCGCGGATCCGAGTGTCATCACCGATGGTGCCGTTTTTCACGGGCACGTTCATATCGACGCGAATCAACACTCGCTGGCCGGCGAGTGCCTGATCGGTTAGTTTCTTGAATTGCATAAGCTGTTGCCGCTTTCTTAGCAGTTAAACAGAGCACGGGCGGTGTTCAACATCTGGCACGAGAAGCCCCACTCATTGTCATACCATGCCAATACTTTCACCATATTGCCATTGCTGACTTTGGTGAGGGTGCTGTCAAAGCAAGAGGCTTCGCTGCTGTGATTAAAGTCGGACGACACCAAAGGCAAGGTGTTATAGCCCAACACCCCTTTCATTGCGCCTTCGGCAGCGGCTTTGACGATTTCATTCACTTCGGCAACGCTGGTGTCACGACCGGCTTCAAACGTTAAATCCACCAACGAGACATTGATGGTTGGCACGCGCACTGCAAAGCCATCCAATTTGCCTTTCAGTTCTGGCAATACCAAACCAACAGCTTTGGCTGCGCCGGTTTTGGTTGGAATCATATTGTGGGTGGCGGAGCGTGCGCGGCGCAGGTCTTTATGGCGCACATCGGTTAACACTTGGTCATTGGTGAAAGCGTGGATGGTGGTCATCAGACCTTTTTTGATACCCAAACCATCGTTCAACGCTTTGGCAACAGGTGCTAAGCAATTGGTGGTGCACGAAGCGTTCGACACCACAGTCATGTCGGCGGTGAGCACATCGTGGTTCACGCCATACACAATGGTCGCATCGACATCGTCGCCACCTGGGGCAGAAATCAAGACTTTTTTCGCGCCAGCATCAATGTGAGCTTGGCATTTTTCTTTGGTGGTGAAAGCGCCGGTACATTCCATCACCAAATCCACATTCAACGCTGCCCACGGTAATTCAGCAGGGTTACGGGTTGAGAAGAAAGGAATCACATCACCATTTACGATTAAATGGTTGTCGTCGTGGCTGATGGTGGCGTTAAAACGGCCGTGAACGGTGTCAAATTGGGTCAGGTGGGCGTTGGTTGCTAAATCACCAGAAGCATTGACTGCCACCACTTCAAACTCGTCGCGCAGGTTGTTTTCATAGATTGCACGTAATACTTGACGGCCAATACGGCCATAACCATTGATCGCTACACGGATCGCCATGTTTTTCTCCTGAGATAGTTGTGTTGTGTTGAGGTGCAATAATTGGCACCCCAACCTAGGCTGCTACGATTTACAGCACTGCTTTGACTGCTTTGACCACTGCGGCAGAGGTAATACCAAAATGCTCAAACAACACCGAGGCAGGTGCCGATTCACCAAAGGAATCAATCCCCACCACTTCGCCGGTCAAACCGACATATTTACGCCAGTAGTCGGTTACTCCTGCTTCGACGGCAACGCGGGGTAAGTTTGGCGGCAACACCGCTTCGATATAACTGCGTGTTTGCTGATCAAACAAACGGGTACATGGCATCGACACCACCCGTACAGCCAAGCCTTCATCTGCCAGCTGTTGTTGTGCTTTCAGTGCCAATTCGACTTCGGAACCCGTTGCAATAATCACTGCCCGTGCTTCATCTGCATCACGCAACACATAACCACCGCGCTTAATGTCTTCGATTTGCGGCGCTTCACGTTGGATAAATGGCAAGTTTTGGCGGCTGAAGATCAAGGTGGACGGGCCATCTTGGCGAGCTAAGCTTTCACCCCAAGCGATCAAGGATTCAAGCGTATCGCATGGCCGCCATACGTTCATATTGGGAATCAAGCGCAGGGTTGCGATTTGCTCCACTGGCTGGTGGGTTGGGCCATCTTCACCCAGACCAATCGAGTCGTGAGTAAAGACAAACAACGGGTTAATTTTCATCAACGCCGCCATCCGCAAGGCATTGCGGGCGTATTCACTGAACATCAAGAACGTGGCACCAAACGGTTTTACCCCGCCGTGAAGGGCCATCCCGTTCATAATCGCTGCCATACCAAATTCGCGCACGCCATAGTGGACATAGTTGCCCGAGGTTTCACGCGAAATACTGCGGCTGGTTTTCCAATTGGTCAGGTTTGATGGGGTTAAATCAGCTGAACCACCGACCAATTCCGGCAAGACTTCAGCAAACACACCAATGGCGTTTTGTGATGCTTTGCGGGTGGCGATGGTTTCTGCTTTGCTGTTAACCGCAGCAATCGCCGCTTCATAATGCGCTTGCCACTGGGCAGGTAATTCGCCTTGCATCCGGCGCTCAAATTCTGCAGCTAATTCAGGATGGGCATTGCGGTATGCAGCAAACAGGCTGTTCCATTCCGCTTCGGCAGCCGCACCTTGTGCACGGGCATCCCACTCAGCAGCGATGTCCGCTGGAATATCAAATGGGGCATGTGGCCATTGCAGCGCTTCGCGTGCAGCAGCAATTTCGGCTGCACCCAAGGGCGCGCCATGCACATCATGCCCCCCCTCTTTATTGGGTGCACCCTTACCAATCACTGTACGGCAGCAAATCAAGGTCGGTTTGTTGCTGTCTGCTTTGGCTGCGTCAATCGCTTGCAATACGGCGTCGATATCATGACCATCCACCGCACGGATGACTTGCCAGCCATAGGCTTCAAAGCGCGCTGGCGTATCATCGGTAAACCAGCCTTCGACATCACCATCAATCGAAATGCCGTTGTCGTCATAGAAGGCAATCAGCTTACCCAAGCCCCAAGTCCCAGCCAATGAGCAGGCTTCGTGACTAATCCCTTCCATTAAACAGCCATCACCCAAGAACACATAGGTGTGGTGGTTGACGATAGGGAAGCCATCGCGGTTGAATTCATCGGCTAACAATCGTTCTGTCAGCGCCATCCCAACTGCGTTGCTAATCCCTTGCCCCAAGGGGCCAGTCGTGGTTTCAATGCCCGGGGCGTAACCATATTCAGGGTGGCCGGGGGTTTTGCTGTGCAGCTGGCGGAAGTTTTTTAAGTCTTCCCGTGACACGTCGTATCCTGTGAGATGCAACAGGCTATACAGCAACATGGAGCCATGGCCGTTGGACAACACAAACCGGTCACGGTCGGCCCATTGTGGGTGGCTTGGGTTGTGTTTGAGGTGATATTTCCACAGGGCAACGGCAATATCTGCCATCCCCATTGGCATTCCAGGGTGGCCAGAGTTGGCCTGTTGTACGGCATCCATGCTAAGAACACGGATGGCATTGGCGAGCTGTTTACGCATGAACATTTTCAGGAAAAGACCTTGCTTGTCGGGCGGGAAAGGGAAGAACGCAAAAAAGCGAGTAAAAAAATCATGTAATTATCGCCGATTGCTGCCATAGGCGGCAACCAGCGCAAGGATCTCAGTTTAATAAAATAAGGGTTTTCTTCATGACATCATTGCCTACGCCACCGACTTCGCCACAAACACAGACTTTGCGTGGCTGGTTTTGGATTCGCGATGCTTTTTTCTTACTTAAACAACAACCCAAAGCATGGCTGATGTTGGCAGGGTGCCATTTTCTGGTCAGTGCACTCATGCACTTTCTTCCCGGTATTGGTCAATTATTGGCTGTGTTGTGTGCTCCAGCGTTTCTCGCTGGGTTTTTATATGCTGCGGTTGGCCAACAAATGGGCATTCCTCCACGCTGGCAGCAATTGTTTGCCGGTTTCCGCCTACAGCCTGTACCGTTATTGACGGTAGGTGTCTATTACCTCGTAGGCATGGTGTTGGCCGCCATCGTGTTGGGAATTGGCCTTGGTATTTGGGGCCATTCAGTACCGGCAGAAAGCGATGCCCTGTTACGTTCTGCACAATCGGTCGATGGCCAGATGACCGTATTGCTGATTGGGTTTTTGCTGTTCTTATTGCCAGTGGCGTTGGCCTATTGGTTAGCACCCGCTTTAGTGGTGTTTCAAGGACTACCGGCATTGCGGGCGATGTGGCTCAGTTTGTTGACTGCGTTAAAGCATTGGCCGGCGGTTTTATTGTATTTGGTGCTCATGGCTGCGTTGTTGGGGCTGGCGATTATTCCGTTTGGCCTTGGCTTACCTATTTGGTTACCCGTGGCACTGTTAACTGTGTTTACCGCTTACTGTGACTTATTCCAACAGCCTGCCCCACAACCGATGGTGCCAGAACAAGATACCGCCCATTTTTTGGATTGATTTTACTGTTGGAAATGACTGCGTGCTTGTGCCAAGGTATGGCACAGCATTTTTGCTCCCTCCACCAAGCGTGTGCCCGGGCGACTGAGGGGATCGGCAGGCAGGGAATAGAGTTGTTGCTGTTGGATGGCTGGTAGCTGCGGCCAACTTTGCCACTGTTGCAGCGTTGCGGTGTTCTCCCCCAAGGTAAGCATCACTTGGGGTTGGCGGCGCAACACCTGCTCAGGTAAAACAGGAAACGCATCTAACCCCACATCAGCAAACACATTACTGCCACCACAACCCCGCAGCAAATCGGATAGAAATTGTCTGCCGCCGATGGTCAGCAGTGGCCGTGCAGAAATTTGCACAAACACCGAAAGTCGCGGTTGTGCTGAGGCATAACGCTGTTGTAGTTGTTGCCACTGCTGTTGAAATTGTTGGGCGGCGTGTTGAGCTTGTGCGGTGGAACCGGCTAATTGGCCTAGGCGTAATAGGCTATCTGCTACAGCCTGCAACGAACGGGGTTCGCTGAGAAAGACGGATAAGCCTAACTGCCGCAAGCGTTCTGCATCCCGTTGTCCCTGCCCACTGCCCCATAACACCACCAAATCGGGGCGTAGTGCTAACACTTTTTCAAACTGGATCCCGTTCACGCTGCTGACTTTCGGCAGCTTTGTTGCTGCTGCCGGAAAATCGCTCCACTCGCTGACCGCCACCACCTTTTGCCCTGCCCCGGCAGCAAACAGCAACTCTGTTGCATGAGGGGCAAGGCTGATGATGCGTTGGGCCGGTTGCGATAAACGCACCACGGCACCGGCATCATCTTTCACGGTGATGGGGTTGGCAGAGACAAAGCTAGCAGCGAATGCGGCCAGCCATAGCCATGAGATACGCATTAAGGTTGGTACTGAACGGCGGCAAAGACCGAACGACCGGCCGTTTGATAGCCAACATAATCGGTGTATTCACGATCAAATACATTATCTACCCGACCGTTGACTGACCATTGACGGTTAATCCGATATTCGGCAAACACGCTACCCAAAGCATATCCTCCTAAGCGACTGCGCGCAGCATTGTTTGCTGCACTGTAGCGATGACCCACCGCACGCCATTCTGCACCGACTGATAAATCACCAAACTGATGTGCCACACTCAACGCCGCAAAACGCTGTGGGCGATAAGGCAAGAAACGGTCGCTGTCGGCATCTTTTGCTTGCAACCAGTTCAGATTGCCTTTCAACTGCCATTGGTCGAATTGCCATTGGCTGTCTAAGCTGACGCCTTTAATCCGGGCCTGCCGCACATTCGCCATCGTGCCTTGGTAGGTGACTGGATCGGAAACGTAGCTAATCAAGTCTTTGATTTTTTTATCAAAACCAGTCAAACGGGTTTGGCCATAAGCATTGCGATGTTCCAGCGCCAGCTCACGGTTATAAGCTTGTTCAGGACGCAAGTTGGGATTGCCGCGATAGCTGGCACTTGGCAAATCTTGGTAGAGATCGGCAAAGGTTGGTGCACGGTAGGCGGTGCCATATTGCGCTAATACACGCCATTCTGGATGCAGGCGATAGCCAAGACCAAACGAGCCTGTGGTTTTGCCGCCAAACTGTGAATTGTCATCATGACGCAAAGAGGCTTGTACTGTTAACGCATCATAATTGGCTAAATAGCTGGCAAAGGCGCTTTTCACGTGGCGTTGTTCTTCGGTAAAGCGCGAGCTTCCTTCCACCTCTTGTGTCAGATATTCCACCCCGGCATTGAGCTGTGCCTGACCCAAAGTGAGTTGATGCAACCATGTCCAACGTTGGTCGTGTGAACCAAATTGATTGTTACTGAGCGCAAAGCCACCGCGCACCCAATCGGGGGAACGTGAACGGCTATCGTACCAATCGCGGCTATCCGCATAGGTTAACGTCGCTTGCCACTCATCACTGAAGCGGCTGGTAAACCAAGTGCTGAGTGTGGATTGACGGGTGTGGTTGCGATCATCAAATTGGTTGCCGGTGGCGGCGTCGTATTGGGTGTTGCTATGAATTTGCAGCGCCCGCAGGCCAATTTCATGACCACCATCGAATTGATGTTGCAGTGCCAACGATAGGCTTTGGCTGCGGCTACCGTCTTTATCGGGGTGATGGCTATAGCTGTTGCTGCGCGTCGTGGCCGAGAAACCCTCTGTTTCGCGTTGTGCGAGTGTTAAGGCATAACGGGTACGTTCACCGATTGTGCCTGCTGCGGATAAACGGTAGACCTGTTGACCATCCGAGCCAAAACCAGCGCTGGCGCTTAAACCTTTGCCATGTTGTTTGGTGAAAATCTGAATCACACCGCCAATGGCATCTGCCCCATAAATCCCTGACACTGGGCCGCGCACAATCTCAATGCGCTCAATTTGTTCTGGCGGCAATAAGTGCAACGGTGAGCCACCTGTCACAGCAGAAGCAACGCGTACACCATCGACTAACACCACGGTTTGGTTGGTATTTGTCCCACGCAAAAACAGACTGGTTGGTTGTCCCGCACCGCCATTGCTGGTTAATACCACACCCGTTTGCCGCGCCAAAATCTCGGGCAAGGTTTGACCTGCCGCTTGGCGCAAGGCGGTTTCATCAATCACCGTGACATCATTGACCACCTGATGCAGCGGGCTGGCGCTACGAGTCGGGGTAATCACGACCACCTCTAACGCTGGCGTATTGTCTTCTGCCGATGGGGTTTGGGCATAAGCATGAGAAACCGTCAAGACCGAGGCGGTGAGCGTAAAACAGGAAACAGCTTTGAACATGAAAAAACACTCTTTGGTGAAATCACAACGTAAGAGTGCGAAGACGATCAGCAAGATACATTGCCTAAGGCAGTGGCTCGCGTTTCGCGCCCCGCGAAACTCTGTGGCAAACCGTGTCACACCGACACGGGCTCAGGCCGGTCTCCGGGCTTGGTTATCTCGTCGCTTCCCTTCCCATTTCGGTTTGAAACAGTGGTATGAAGCGGCGGTGTCATTATTGACTCACCTTACCGTTGCGGGGGCAGCGTCGGTTTTGCACCGACTTCCCGTTTCACCTACTGATGTCGTTTTGACATAGCAGACACCTGAACGACAGCGATTATAACCGTCAAGAGCGTGGCTTGCCTGTGTTAGCATCGACAGCACTGGTCTTTTTAAGGAGAAATAGTATGTCAGGTGATAGCGTTGTTCGTGTTCAATTACAACAGAATGAAGGTTTTGAATTTCAAATTCATTTTGCTGAGCATTTACCGGCTTTAATTGCAGATGAACCCCCGCCCTTAGGCAAAGGCAATGGCCCAACGCCTGCTCAATTATTGATTGCTGGTGTGGCTAATTGTCTGTCTGACAGTCTGACTTTTGCGCTTGGTAAATACAAACAACAGGCCGGCCCTCTGCGTACCGAAGCCGAAGCCACCATTGGCCGTAACGAGGACAATCGCCTGCGGATTTTGGCGATTCGAGTGCAACTGCATCTTGCCGTGGCAGCCAGTGAAGTGGAGCACCTCGACCGTATCCTGAGTCAGTTTGAAGGGTTTTGCACCGTGTCAGAAAGTGTGCGGCAGGGGATTCCCGTGGATATCAGCGTCTTTGACAACACCGGAACCCAGTTAAAGTGAAACTCCCGTTGTTGCGCCACGTTATCTTGCCTACCTTAATCATTTTGCTGATGTTCGGGTTTGGCTATGGCGGCTATCGCATTAGTGAGCGCAGCGGGATTCAGGCGTTGACCGAGAATGGTGAACGCCAACTTGAATTACATGCCCGAGCAGTCGAAAGCGAGATCAATCGCTATACCTACCTACCCAGTTTGCTCGAATTGGAGTCGGGTGTCAGTGATTTATTGCTGCGACCGTCCACCGAACGCCAACGCCAAGTCAATCATTATTTGCAAGGGTTGAATGCGCGTAGCGGCAGCCGAGTGACCTATGTGTTAGACCTGACTGGGCGTGTGTTGGCCACCAGTAATTGGAAAGATGCCGACAGCTATCAAGGGGAAGATTTATCGTTTCGCGCCTATTACCAAGATGCGGTTGTCGGTAAACAAGGCCGTTTTTATGGTATCGGTAGCACCATCGGCGAACCGGGTTACTACCTTGCTCATGGCCTGCGCCATCAAGGTCGGATTATCGGTGTGGGTGTGGTCAAAATCCGTTTAGAGGCACTAGAGGCACGTTGGCAAAAAGCACGGCTGGAAGCCTTCGTTACTGATGAAAATGGCATTATTATTTTATCCAGTGACCCCAAACGCCGTCTCAAAGCGGTGTATCCACTTTCTGATGAAAAACGGGAAGCCTTGGTGCGCAGCTTGCAATATCACTGGTGGACATTCACTGAACTCAACCCTGTTGAACGGCTTCCTCTCGGGCCTGGGGTTGAACGTATTACCTTGCAGCGCAGTGCTGATGCAGAACAAGGTGAGACCAATACTGTAAGCTATTTGGCACAAACCCGCCGTCTCAGCGATACGCCGTGGGACTTGACCGTGTTGTCGCCGTTAGATGAAGTGCAACGTAATGCGGTCAGCCACGGCATGTTAGCCGCTGTATTGTTTGCTTTTATTGCCTTTTTTATGATTGCGTGGAATGAGCGGCGTAAAGTGTTGGCCACGCGCTTAGCGGCACGCGAAGCCCTACAAGCGGCAAACAATGAACTCGAACGCAAAATTGCTGAACGCACTGCCGATTTAGTCGCCAGCAATGCCCGTTTACGTGAAGAAATTCATGAACGGCGCCAAACTGAACATAATTTACGGCGTACCCAAGATGAGCTGGTGCAAGCGGGTAAGTTGGCTGTGATTGGCCAAATGTCGACCAGCATTGCCCATGAACTGAATCAACCTCTTGCTGCTTTGCGGACGTTATCGGGCAATACGATTCGCTTTTTAGAACGCGGTGCCCTTGATACTGCCACTACCAATTTACATACAATTAACGAGCTGGTTGATCGGATGGGGCGCATCACTGCCAGCTTGCGCGCTTTTGCTCGTCGATCAGGGGATGAAGGTGAAGCCGAAGTGGAACAGGCGATTGATGCGGCATTGTTTTTGTTGCATCCGCGCTTCGCAAGAACGCCTGTTAATTTACAACGCGCTTGTCCCAATGCGCGGCTGGCGATTGATCAAACTCGTCTTGAGCAAATTTTGGTGAATTTAATGGTCAATGCGCTTGATGCGATGGCAGAGCAGCATGAACGTCAACTGTGGTTGGCGGGGGAGGGGGAGCGCGACCGTTATCGCCTGATCGTGCAAGACAACGGCCCCGGTATTGCACCAGAGTTGCGCCATCATTTATTTGAACCCTTCTTTACGACTAAGCCCGGTGAACATGGTCTCGGTTTGGGTCTAACGCTATCAGCCAGTCTAGCCGCTGCCGCTAAAGGCAGCCTCACCGTTGAACATCCTGCCGAAGGTGGGACTCGATTTGTCTTATCGTTGCCGGTGTTAGCGGAGGATCACACTTAATGCTTTTTCGTCATAACATATAGCTAAAAATACCAAAACAGTTCTTTATAGCGGTGTATGCTGGCAGGACTTTTGATTTCCGTTTGCGGAGAAATCGCTTTCATGTCCTCACACCGTCGCACCCACCTCAAACAACTCGAAGCCGAATCCATTCACATCATCCGTGAAGTCGCTGCCGAGTTCTCCAATCCAGTCATGCTCTACTCCATCGGCAAAGACTCCTCAGTCATGCTACACCTAGCACGCAAAGCCTTTGCCCCTGCCAAACCACCGTTTCCATTACTCCATGTAGACACCACATGGAAATTCCGCGACATGATTACCTTCCGGAATCAAATGGCAAAACAAGCCGGCATGGAGCTCATTGTCCATACCAATCAAGAAGGGTTAGCCGCCAATATCAACCCCTTCGATCATGGCAGTGCCAAATACACTGACATCATGAAAACCGATGCCCTCAAACAAGCACTAGATCAATATGGTTTTGATGCTGCCTTTGGTGGTGCGCGACGTGACGAAGAAAAATCACGCGCAAAAGAACGTGTCTACTCCTTCCGAGATCGCTTTCACCGTTGGGATCCCAAAAACCAACGCCCCGAGCTATGGCACCTATATAACGGTCGCGTCAACCGTGGAGAATCCATTCGCGTCTTCCCACTCTCAAACTGGACCGAACTCGACATCTGGCAATACATCTGGTTAGAAAACATCCCGATTGTCCCACTCTACCTCTCAGCCCCTCGCCCCGTCGTAGAACGGGATGGCATGCTGATCATGGTCGATGACGAACGCCTTCCCCTACGCGAAGGCGAAACCCCACAAATGAAATCAGTGCGTTTCCGCACCTTAGGCTGCTACCCCCTGACAGGCGCTGTCGAATCCCAAGCCACCACCCTGCCAGACATCATCCAAGAAATGTTATTGACCACCACTTCCGAACGCTCTGGCCGCGCCATCGATCACGATCAAGCCGGCTCAATGGAAAAGAAAAAACGCGAGGGCTATTTCTGATGTCTCACACCACCAACACCAGCACCAACCTATTGCAATCCGACATCATTGCCTATCTACGCCGTCACGAAGAAAAAGACCTGCTGCGTTTTATCACCTGTGGCAGTGTCGATGACGGTAAATCAACCCTAATTGGCCGGCTCCTATACGACACCAAAGGCATTTTTGAAGACCAATTAGCCGCCGTAACCCGCGATAGCCGTGTTCACGGCACCACCGGCGACACACCCGACCTAGCTCTATTAGTCGATGGCCTACAATCAGAACGCGAACAAGGCATCACCATTGATGTCGCCTACCGCTACTTCTCCACCGACCGCCGTAAATTTATCATTGCCGATACCCCCGGCCACGAACAATACACACGCAACATGGCAACCGGCGCCTCAACTGCCAGCCTCGCCATCATCCTGATTGATGCCCGCTATGGCGTACAAGTACAAACCCGCCGCCACAGCTTTATCTGTGCCCTATTAGGCATCCGCCATTTTGTGATCGCAGTCAACAAAATGGACCTAGTCCAATTCTCACAAGAACGCTTCGACCACATCACCCAAGACTACCTACATTTCGCAGACAAACTCGGCGTCCGTGACATCCGCTTTGTCCCCCTCTCCGCACTCACCGGCGATAACGTCGCCCGTCCCAGCGAACACACACCTTGGTACCAAGGTCTACCACTCCTAGAAATCTTAGAAACTCTCGAAATCGACCGTGACGACAACCTCACCGACCTACGTTTCCCCGTCCAATATGTCAACCGTCCACACCTCGATTTTCGCGGATACTGTGGCACCTTAGCCGCCGGCACCATTCGCCCCGGCCAAAAAATCAAAGTCCTACCCTCTGGCAAACTCGCCACTGTCAAATCCATCCTTACATGGGAAGGTGAACTCAACCTCGCAACCGCCGGTGACGCCATCACCCTCACCTTGCAAGAAGAAATCGACATCTCCCGTGGCGATATTCTCGTCGCTGCCGAACAACACACCCATCTCGGACGCGCTTTTGCCGCCGATCTCGTCTGGATGCACGACCAACCACTCGACATCGGTAAACGCTACGACTTCAAACTAGGTACCAGCTTTAGCGGTGGCCGTATCCGCGCCATCGACTACCAAATCGATGTCAACTCCCTAGAACAACACCCAGCCCAACAACTCCCATTAAACGGCATCGCTCGCGTCGAAATCGAACTCGATAACCCCCTCGCCTTCGACGAATACCAACTCTGCCAAGCCACTGGCAGTTTCGTCGTCATCGATCGCCTCTCCAACGTCACCATCGGCGCAGGCATGATTCGTCAACCCCTACTCGACTCCTCTCTCCCACTCCAACACACACACACCAACACCCCTTTCGAACAAGATTTGAAAGCTCTAATCCAAAAACACTTTCCCCATTGGTGGCCTTGATTGACTGGGGGGGAGGCGAAAAATAAGAATAAAACCTAGAAAGCGAGATCATTTGATCTCGTTTTCTTTTTTTGGGTGCGCCCGGCAGGGTGTAATGGTCTAATACCCGTAGACACCTCGATAGGGCATGATGTAATGGTCTAATACCCGTAGACACCTCGATAGGGCATGATAGATCTTAACGAGGGGGAAGAAATGAATTCAAAACGTAGTCTGTAATGGTCTAATACCCGTAGACACCTCGATAGGGCATGATAGATCTTAACGAGGGAGAAGAAATGAATTCAAAACGTAGTCAATATGATGCGAGTTTCAAGCTAGAAGTGGCGAGGATGGTAGTTGACCAAGGCCTGAGCGTGATGGAAGTGGTG
>NZ_JBSQVP010000018.1:0-36946 GCF_055136605.1 Aquaspirillum sp.
GCTCCCAACATCAAACCCCCTGCTACCAAGTAGCAGGGGGTTTTGTTTTTAACTCCACACAAAATAATAAATAATCAAGCCCCGAAAATCGGGGCTTTTTGCATGGGCGAAATGTTTTAGTGATTGCGCAGATGAGGAGGTGTTTTGGGTTGTAGCATGGTTTGTGCACAGCTAGAGGCTTTTAACATCGCATTACCAAAGCGCACGCATGAAAATTGGTTGATTTGTCTGGAGGCTTTTGAAAGAGATTCAACAGCAGTTTCACTAAACACAAAAGCCGGTTTAAGAACCTCAGCACCGCTTGGATTAGTTTCTTGCGTTAGGTAGCGCAGGTTACGTTGCCAGTGGCTTAGCCATCTTTCAGAGAGCTGTAATAAATCGTTTTGTGCACAGACATGCGCTTGTAACAAATGATTAGAGGCTTCAATCGTACGTTCAACATTCTCTGAAATAACCGGCGGAGCCATGTCTCGATTGATTGGCTGTCTGCCTTGTAGCAAGGCACGATACCAGTTGAACTGGGCGTCTAAGAGCTGGCGATGATGCCTTGAAAGCATTTCGGTGACTTCTTGTAATGCAAAAGGAAAGTCTTGTTTTTGCATGGGACGCCTCTGTCAGTACAGGGATTGCTGTTGATCATTTTGTGTGTGTCTAGCACTTAAGCTAGTCTATTGCAAATTAGTTCAATGTCAACAGCAACTTGCCCTATTCAGTAAATTAACGTCATATTTTCCACACAGAAACCAATTCGGACAGTAGTGCCTGCAAAATTGGCTCTCCTTCTCTGTCAGCTGGATAGACGAATTGTAAATCTGCTCGTTTCTCAATGTTTGGGATGAGACACAATCGGCCCTGTGCTTCAAGCGGTTTGGCCTCATCTTCGCGCATTAAAGCCAGTCCCACACCCGATTCGACCACGCTACAGATAGTAGGGACATGGTCGATTTCGGCAATTTTCTTAGGCGCGATATTGAGTTCACGCCATAACTCGGTGGTCAATCTGTGCAAGCTGGATAATTGGGAAATGCCAATCCACGGCAGTTTCCCCAACTCCCTCGGCTGTAGACCTTCAATGCGTGATTGCCAAGCAGCAGGCGCAACGATGCGGAAACATAATTCTGTCAGTGTGAGAGTGTTGACATTGACATAAGGGTTGTTGCCAATATAAAAACCAGCATCTAATTCCTTTTTGCGGACCTTATTGAGAATTTGGCCAGTCACGCCATGCTGTAGCTGGATATCAATCAATGGGTATTTCTCGGCTAATGCAGCGACCCAGGGGCCGATATTGGTCATCTCTGGGGTGGTAATGGTCCCAATTAACGCTTTCCCTTTCATCTCTCCCTTTAGCATTCGCGAATGGTTCATCAAGTCGCGTGCCGCCGTTAGGATCGCCTGTGCTTGCGGCAGCAATTCTTGTCCTACTCGCGTCAGGGTTACCCCTCCTGTGCTGCGTTCAAATAGCGGCATCCCAAAGTCCTCTTCGAGCGCCTTAATTTGTGCAGTGACCGCCGGTTGACTTAAGTGGAGTAATTCAGCTGCTTGGGTGAGGTGGCCTTGTTGGGCAACTGTCACGAAAGTTCGTAGTTGGTAGATTTCCAATTTATGCGTCCCCTTGGTTTTTTGATTGTCATTATTCTTGTAACAGAATGTTCCGCACTGTAAGCAAATCCGTCAATCTCTCTCGATTTTTTTTCACAATTTTAACCAAAGTTAATGACGAAAAATAGCGCGTAACTTGATGATTTATAACAAATGTTGCTTTGCATCATTTGTCATGCTGATTTTTTACATCAGTAATTGCGATTAGCCAAGCGCCTTGTTCCTTTCGTAGAGTCTCCGCCGCAGTGGGCCATTTATAAGTCCACGCTTAATAATGAGAAAGTGAGGAAATGTATGAACAATGAGGAAATCGTTGCTCGAGTACAGGCTAATCCGAAGTTTCAAGAATTGGTCCAAAAGAAAACCGGCTTTGGGTGGATGCTCTCCATCGTTATGCTGGCAATCTACTACGGCTTCATTCTGGTATTGGCTTTCAATCCTAGCGGCTTAGGTGCATCTCTGAGCGGTGGTATTACCACAGTGGGCATTCCAGTGGGTTTGGGTGTGATCATTTCAGCCTTTGTATTAACCGGAATTTATGTGCAGCGTGCAAACGGTGAGTTTGACCGCTTAACTCAAGAAGTGGTTGAGGAGGCTAGAAAGTGATGAATCGCCGTATTCCGCAAATTTTAGGCGCCTTGGCGCTGGTGGGTCTCTCTGCCGCCGCTTTTGCTGCCGGCGCAGTTGAAGGTGAAGTGCAGAAAGCCAAGGCAACCAACTGGTCTGCCATCATCATGTTCTTCGCTTTCGTCGGTTTTACGCTCGGTATTACTTACTGGGCAGCCCGTCGGACGCAATCCGCTTCTGACTTCTATACCGCTGGCGGTGGTATTTCTGGTTTCCAAAACGGCTTGGCGATTGCCGGTGACTATATGTCTGCTGCGTCGTTCTTGGGTATTTCGGCGATGGTGTTCGACAAGGGCTACGATGGTTTGATTTATTCCATCGGCTTCTTGGTCGGCTGGCCTGTGATTCTGTTCTTGGTGGCAGAGCGTCTGCGTAACCTAGGTAAGTTCACTTTTGCCGACGTGGCATCCTACCGTTTGGCACAAACCCCCGTCCGTATCTTAGCCGCTACCGGTACCTTGGTTGTGGTGGCCCTGTATCTGATCGCTCAGATGGTAGGTGCAGGTAAGCTGATCCAATTGCTGTTCGGTCTTGATTACGCTGTGGCGGTGATCTTGGTGGGCGTGCTGATGGTGATGTACGTGATGTTCGGCGGTATGTTGGCAACCACTTGGGTGCAAATTATTAAAGCCGTCATCCTGCTGTCTGGTGCTTCCTTTATGGCACTGATGGTGCTGGTTTCGGTTGGTTTCAGCCCAGAAGCGATGTTTGCTAAAGCTGTGGAAAACCATCCAAAAGCCACCGCCATTATGGCACCTGGTGGTCTGGTATCGAACCCAATTGATGCGATTTCCTTGGGCTTGGCGTTGATGTTTGGTACTGCTGGTTTGCCACACATCCTGATGCGTTTCTTCACTGTGGGTAACGCAAAAGAAGCACGTAAGTCGGTGTTCTATGCAACAGGCTTCATCGGTTACTTCTACATCCTGACCTTCATCATCGGTTTCGGCGCCATCTTCTTGGTCGGTACCAACCCTAGCTTCTTGGATGACGCAGGCAAGATTGTTGGTGGTAACAATATGGTTGCTGTTCACTTGGCGAAAGCTGTGGGTGGTGACTTGTTCTTAGGCTTTATCTCTGCAGTTGCTTTCGCCACGATTTTGGCGGTGGTGGCTGGTTTGGCACTGTCTGGTGCTTCTGCTGTGTCGCATGACTTGTACGCTTCGGTGATCAAGAAAGGCAAAGCCAACGAGAAAGATGAGATGCGCGTATCCAAGATGACTACTCTGGTCTTGGGTGTGTTGTCCATCGTCTTGGGTATCGCTTTCGAAAAACAAAACATCGCCTTCATGGTCGGTCTGGCGTTCTCGATTGCAGCTTCGGCTAACTTCCCTGTGTTGTTCCTCTCCATGTTCTGGAAAGGTCTGACCACTCGCGGCGCGGTGATCGGTGGCTTTATCGGTCTGACTTCTGCTGTCGTGTTGATCGTGTTTGGCCCAACTGTGTGGGTGGAAGTGTTAGGTCACGAGAAAGGTTCTGAGCTGTTCCCATACAAGAACCCAGCGTTGTTCTCCATGACTTTGGCCTTCTTCTCGACTTGGTTGTTCTCGGTGACTGACAGCTCCCGTCAGGCACAAGAAGAAAAAGGTCGCTTCGATGCTCAGTTCGTGCGCTCCATGACTGGTATCGGTGCTGCTGGTGCTTCGAAACACTAATTGTTGTTCGGAGTTACCCCTGTCGGTGACGGGGGTAACAAACTCTAAGTATTCATCTGTTTAGGAGATGATCAAGATGTCCACTATCGAATCCGTGTTGAAAGAAACTCGCACTTTCCCACCAACCGAAGAGTTCCGTCAAAAAGCAACTGTGTCGGGCATGGAGGGTTACAACAACCTGTGTGAACAAGCCAATAACGACTACGCAGGTTTCTGGGGTAATTTGGCAAACGAGCTGATCTCTTGGAAAAAACCATTTACCCGTGTGTTGGATGACAGCAATCCACCCTTCTTCAAATGGTTCGATGATGGTGAACTGAACGTTTCCTACAACTGTATCGACCGCCACTTGGCTGACAAAGCCGACAAAGTTGCCATCATTTTTGAAGCAGATGACGGCAAAGTGGAAAACATCACTTACCGTGAGCTGTACGAAAAAGTTTGTCAATTTGCGAATGGTTTGAAATCTCTCGGTGTGCAAAAAGGCGACCGCGTTGTGATTTACCTGCCGATGGTGACCGAGGCTATTGTGGCGATGCAGGCATGTGCGCGTATCGGTGCAATCCACTCTGTTGTATTCGGCGGTTTCTCGGCAGGCGCTTTGCGTGATCGCGTGTTGGATACCGGCGGTAAAGTATTGATCACCGCGAACGAAAGCGTGCGCGGCGGTAAATTTGTGCCACTGAAAGCAACTGTTGACGAAGCATTAAGCTTGGGCGGTTGTGAGACAGTGGAAAAAGTGGTGGTGTTACAACGCACCCCAACTGAAGTACCTTGGACCGAAGGCCGTGATATTGCATGGTCGGCATTGGTAGAAAACCAAGCAACCGATTGCGAACCAGAATGGATGAACGCTGAAGATCCACTGTTCATTCTTTACACTTCCGGTTCGACTGGTAAGCCAAAAGGGATTCAACACAGCACCGGCGGTTACTTGTTGGGTGCCGTGAACAGCTTCCGCTGGATTTTTGACAGCAAGCCAAACGATGTATTCTGGTGCACCGCCGATGTGGGTTGGATTACCGGCCACAGCTATGTTGCCTATGGCCCATTGGCGTTTGGTGCAACCCAAGTGGTGTTTGAAGGTGTGCCAACTTACCCAGATGCCACTCGCTTCTGGCGCATGATTCAAGATCATAAAGTCAGCATTTTCTATACCGCACCAACGGCGATTCGTTCCCTGATTAAACTGGGTTCGGATTTGCCAAAACAATTTGACCTTTCCTCGCTGCGCCTGTTGGGGACGGTGGGTGAGCCGATCAACCCAGAAGCTTGGATGTGGTACTACGAAGTGGTAGGCGGTAGCCGTTGCCCAATCGTGGATACTTGGTGGCAAACCGAAACCGGTAGCCACATGATTGCGCCAATGCCAGGTGCTGTGGCAACCAAACCAGGTTCTTGCACTTTGCCATTGCCGGGTATTATTGCCGACATCGTGGATGAATCGGGTGCGCCAGTTGAACCAGGTCGTGGTGGTTTCTTGGTCATCAAAAAGCCCTTCCCATCCTTAGTGCGTACTATCTGGGGTGATCCAGATCGCTTTAAGAAAACCTATTTCCCAGAAGAGTTTAACGGTCAATACTACTTGGCAGGCGACTCGGCCAACCGTGACGAAAATGGTTACTTCTGGATCATGGGTCGTGTCGATGATGTGCTGAACGTGTCTGGTCACCGCTTAGGTACCATGGAAATTGAATCGGCACTGGTGGCAAACCCACTGGTCGCAGAAGCCGCTGTCGTGGGTAAACCTCACGAAGTGAAAGGCGAAGCCGTGGTTGCCTTCGTGGTCTTAAAAGGCGCTCGCCCGACAGGTGAAGAGGCGAAGAAAATCGCTGCTGAGCTGAAAAACTGGGTGGCGCACGAAATCGGCAAGATTGCACAGCCTGATGACATCCGCTTCGGTGAGAACTTACCGAAAACCCGTTCTGGCAAAATCATGCGCCGTCTGTTGCGTTCGATTGCTAAAGGTGAAGAAATTTCTCAAGACGTTTCGACACTGGAAAACCCACAAATCCTCGATCAGCTGCAAGAGGCACAATAATCAACGTATCAAATCATTCGTTGAGCACGTAACACCTGTTCTTGCATAGGTGTCATTGAACGGTAGTCCTGAATGGGCTACCGTTTTTTTTGTTTGCGCTGGAAAGCGCAGTCCTGACTGAACATCAAACAGAAACGATTGTCGCACATCAAAGCAGTACAATATGACGGTAACGGTTGTTGCCGCTTCCTGCTATCATTTAAGAAAAAAGTGGATTGTAATGCTGTCGCAGCGAAAAGCTGCACGCTCCACAACTGCCCTGTTTCGCTTACTTGTAGAAAGTACTGTCATGTCTGAAAACGCTGACAAAAAAGTGATACCCATCCAACCCGTCGCCGCCGGCAAAGGGAACGATGCGCAAGAAGTCTCTTTATATGAGGCACATAAAAAAATCTATCCCCGCGCTGTTCAGGGGATTTTCAATAATTGGCGTATTGCATTAGTTATTATTACCCAATTTGTATTTTATGTTTTTCCGTGGTTAACGTGGAATGGTCGCCAAGCTGTGTTATTTGATTTGGCAGCGCGAAAATTCTATCTGTTTGGTTTAACTTTTTTTCCACAGGATTTTATTTATCTTGCTGGCTTGTTAATGTGTGCCGCATTGGGTCTATTTTTATGGACGACTATTGCTGGCCGTTTATGGTGTGGTTATTCCTGTCCACAAACGGTATATACCGAGATTTTCTTGTGGATAGAACAAGCGATTGAAGGAGATCGCAATAAGCGGATGAAGTTGGATAAAAGTCCAATGAGTGCACGCAAGGTTGGCATTAAAACTGCTAAACACAGTGCGTGGATTCTATTCTCGCTATGGACTGGTTTTACCTTAGTTGGTTTTTTCACGCCAATTAAAGACTTATTGGCTGCGGCACAAACGTTTGATTTTGGGCCGTGGGAAACATTCTGGATTTTCTTTTATGGTGGCTTTACCTACTTGTTTGCAGGTTTTATGCGTGAACAAGTCTGTAAATATATGTGCCCCTATGCACGCTTCCAGAGTGTGATGTTTGATGCGGATACGCTGATTATTTCTTACGACACTCAACGGGGTGAACCGCGTGGTGCGCGCAAGAAAGGGGTGGATCCAAAAGACGCCGGCTTGGGTGATTGTGTAAACTGCGGTGTGTGTGTGCAAGTGTGTCCTACCGGCATCGATATTCGTAACGGCTTACAGTATGAATGTATTGGCTGTGCCGCCTGTATTGATGCCTGTGATGAAATCATGGACAAAGTTGGCTATTCCCGTGGTTTGATTCGTTACACCACAGAAAATGCCCTAGAAGGTAAATACCCAGAAAGCCAGATGTGGTCACGTTTGAAACGGCCACGGGTGATGATGTATGGTCTGGTGTTGTTGGTGGTGTTGGTCGCAGGAACAACCTCGTTTGTGATGCGCCAGCCTTTGAAAGTGGATGTATTGCGTGACCGTGCTTCTTTAGTTCGACAAACGGACGATGGCTTATTAGAAAATACCTATAGCCTGCGGTTAATGAACACTTCAGAAGAAACCCAGAAACTTGCTATCACTGTCTCTGGTCTACCAGGGATCACATTGGATGGTGGTAAGGTCGAAGTGGATCTCAAACCGACCGGTAATGAATCGATTGTGGTGCGTGTACACGTCGATCCTGAACAAGCGCCAAAAGGCAGCCATCCTATCCAGTTCCACATCCGTTCTCTTGATGAGAGTGGTGTGAACTTAACCGAAAAATCGAGTTTTATTGGAGAGTAAGTATGATCACCCCCCCCGCTTCTGGTTCGTCTTCTTTGCCTTGGTATCGGCAAGGGTGGCCTTGGTTGTTGATTCTTGGGCCAGCTGTGGTAGTGGTGGCGGGGGTGATTACGTTTTGGTTGGCTGCCAGTACCGACGATACCGTGGTAAACGATGATTACTACAAACGCGGTAAAGAAATTCACCTCGATCATAAACGCGACGTGTTGGCGTTGAAACAAGGTTTAAGCGCGCAAGTGATGGTCAGTGAAGATAATGCTGCGGTGCGGGTGTTGTTAAAAGGTGGTGAGGCGTTTGTGTTCCCTGATCAGCTTCACCTTTCCTTGGCGCACCCCACCTTGGCCGATCGTGATATTCATGCCGTATTGCAACATCAAGGCGGCGGAATTTATCAAGCTCGTTTACAACTGGCCTCTGCTGCTCATTGGTATGTGCAACTGCAAGACCCAAAACAAGGGTGGCGTTTGCATAATGAGTGGAAACTTGACGAAGGCCACGCTTTCTCGATGGCACCACCAAACGATATTCCAGCGACCGAAGGCAGTGCAGCGCAATAAGTCCAGCCTCTAAGCCGCTGTCAAACAAGCGCGTGGGTTAGCTAACCTGCGCGCTTGCTTTTTTGTTGCATGGCAGCGTACACTGCCGCCGTCTTTGGGGGAGTAGCTAATTCAGCCATCTTGGTTGAATGTGCGCGTCAACATACTTGATCCACTCGATCATGGCGCTCACTGCGGCATCCGCATTGCAAGACCTAATGACCTTGTGCCTGCTCCGTTGGGGTTGCAGCAGCACAGGTCATTTGGTGCGAGCAACCCCAAGGAGTCTATAGATGGATGCTTTCCTCATGTCTACTGGCCTAGTTGCTTTGGCCGAAATGGGCGATAAAACGCAGTTATTGGCTTTATTACTCGCTGCGCGTTTTCGCCGTCCCTTGCCTATTATTTTGGGCATCTTCGTTGCAACCGTATTGAATCATTTTGCTGCCGCTTGGTTGGGGCAATTGGTTGTGGCGTGGTTATCCCCCGATATTTTGCGTTGGTTATTGGTCCTTGCTTTTTTTGCTATGGCTGTCTGGATAATGATTCCAGATAAAATTGACGAAGAAGATACCGCTGTGAAAGAAAAACTCGGTGTTTTTATGGCGACAACGATTGCCTTTTTTATGGCAGAAATGGGTGATAAAACCCAAATCGCAACGGTGATGTTATCGGCAAAATATACCGATTTATTCGGCGTGGTGATGGGGACTACCTGTGGCATGATGCTGGCTAATGTGCCGGCGGTATTGATTGGTAATTTTGCTGCTGATCGCTTACCTATTCGGTGGATTCATCTGGCTGCAGCGGCGTTATTTGTTGTGCTGGGTATTTGGGTATTGTGGTACGGCATTTAAAAAAGGGACAACAGTTCGCTGTTGTCCCTTTTTCTGTGGTGTATTAAGAAAATTGTCGTAGTGCTGCCAGTGGACTGACTTTAGCGATATGTCGGACTGCTGGCATACCCGCTGCCCAGGTTGCAAATACTCCAATCGCTATCCCCAGAGGGAACAACATTGGGTTAAAACTCACCGGTAAATCGAGTAACCAAGTGGCGACGCCAATAGAAAGCGCGCTGGCACCGAGGGCGGCTAAGCCACCGGCTGCCACACCAAGAGCAATTAGCTCACTGCGGTGCATTTTTATCAGCTGTTGTCGTGATGCGCCGAGTGTACGCAGTACCGCAGCATCAAAAGCTCGTTCATCACGGGTGGTATGAATGGCTGCCCACAACACCAACACCCCTGCTAACAGGCTAAAGCCAAATACAAATTGAATCGCTAACACCAGTTTATCGACCATGCTCCGCACTTCGGCCAAAATAGCACTGACGTCAATGATGGTCAGGTTGGGAAAGGCTTGTACCAAAGCGGTGACGGCATCTTCGCGATCCTCCGGCAAATGAAAGCTAGTGATATAGCTGGCTGGCCGATCTTGTAACAACGCAGGGCTGGCGATGGCAAAAAAGTTGACACGGAAACTGTCCCAATCCACTTCGCGGATGCTGGTAACGGGGGCTTGGTATTCCGTACCCGCAATTTCATATTTCAGCTCATCACCGAGCTTAATCCCCAATCGCTCGGCAATATCACGTTCCATTGAAAATTGCGCGCTGGCGCCGGCTTCCCACCATGTGCCAGCCACTAAACGATTGCCTTTCGGTAGTATGTCATTCCAAGACAGATTAAATTCGCGTTCGGCCAAGCGTTGGGTACGTTCGTCACGATATTCTTGTGGTCGTACTGGTTTACCGTTAATCGCCAATAAACGACCGCGAATCATTGGCGCAAAATCCGGTACCGGCAAGCCTTGGTTCACAAAGGCATCTGCCACTGGATCTAACTGTTTCTGTTGAATATTGATGACAAAACGGTTCGGCGCATCGGGTGGTAAGTTGCGTTGCCATGCTTCTAACAAATCGCCCCGTACGACCATCAGCACCAACAACGCCATAATCCCCGACGACAACGCCACAATTTGCAACAGCGTTAAGCTCGGACGGCGGGTTGCTTGGGCAATTCCATAATGCCAACTCATCGCACTACCATGCCGCGTCAGCCGCCGTGCAATACCCAACATCACCCACGCGAGGGCCGCCGAAACCGCTATAAAGGCCAAGAAGCCACCAGCAACCAGACTGGCCACTTTGACATCGCCTGCTTGCCATAACATCAAAGCAAACAGCGCCGTGGCGCCTGCGGCATAGGCTAGGATACCCGCACGTTGTGGTTGAATATCTTCACGCAATACGCGCAAAGTAGGCGCTTGTCGCAGTTGCAACAGTGGGGGAATGGCAAAGCCAAGCAACAGCAACATCCCCGTGCTTAATCCACTCACCCACGGCATCCATCCGGCTGGTGGCAGTTGTGTGCCTAAAAGGCTGGCAAAAGGCAGCAACAAAATTTCTTGCGTCAACCAAGCCACAACACAGCCCACACCACCGGCAACCAAAGTGAGAACGATAAATTGGCCAGAGAATAAGAAGAGAATTTCATTCTGTGTGGCACCCAAACAGCGCAGGGTGGCGACTGGGGCATAATGGCGGGCGAGATAGCGGCGGCATGCTAGGGCCATTGCCACGGCTGCCAATGCCACTGCCAACAGTGCCGTGAGGCCAAGAAAACGTTGGGCTCGTTCGAGTGCCACCCGAACCTCGGGCCGCGCATCCTCTACCCGTTCAATTTTATCGCCGCGTTGTAACTGGGTTTCTAAGGTTTTTTGTAGTCGTTCCAGACGACGACTTTCACCCGCAATCAATAAGCGATAGCGTAAACGACTGCCTTCTTGGACTAACGCTGTGCGTGCTAAATCACTATGGTGGAACATGACCCGAGGGACAAAGTTATACACATCCACCGCCCCATCCGGCTCACGAATCAACTGGGCTGCAATCCGAAACTCGGCATTCCCAATTCGGACCACGTCGCCAACTTTGACATTGAGCCGCGCCAGCAAGCGTTCATCCAGCCACACTGTGCCTTCTTGCGGTGTTAAACGGCCAGAAACGACTTTGCCGTTTTGTAAAATTTCCACATTGCCTCGTAGTGGATAGCCGGTACTGACCACTTTGATCGCACTGAGCTGTGCCGACTCACGAGAAAACACCATGCTGGGAAAACTGATGGTATCGGCGATGTCAAAACCGGCTTTGCTGATGTCTGCGCCGTAGCGTTCACGCAAAGGCTTATCGCTGCTTAATACCAAATCGGCTGCTAATAGGCGTGTGGCTTCCTGACGCAGGCCACGTTCGACACGATCCGCAAAAAAAGCCACACTGGTTACTGCCGCGACGGCGACAACAATCGCTAGCGCCAATAAATTCAGCTCGCCAGACACCAATTCACGCCGGAAAAAGCGCAAGACGAAACGCAAGCGCGACCAGACACTATTCACGGCTCAACTCCACTAACTTCCCTCCGGTGAGGTGAAAGGCACGGTCACAGCGTGAGGCCAAAGCGCTGTCATGGGTGACCAAAACCAACGTGGTGCCCTGTGCTCGATTCAGTTGAAACATTAACGAGATGATTTGGGCGCCGGTGGCCGCATCCAGATTGCCAGTCGGTTCATCAGCAAATAGTAATTTTGGTGAGGCGACAAAGGCGCGTGCCAATGCCACCCGCTGCTGTTCTCCACCCGACAGATATTTCGGGAGGTGATCCAGACGTTGGCTTAATCCAACTCGTTCTAGCATCGCTTTGGCTTGGCTTTCTGCTTCGGGGTCACCTGCCAGCTCTAAGGGCAGCATTACATTTTCCAGCGCAGTCAAGGCCGGCATCAGCTGGAACGATTGGAAGACAAAGCCGACAAATTGATGGCGTAACCGCGCACGGGCATCTTCATCTAGTGGCCCCAATGGTTTGCCAAACAGCGCAATTTGTCCTCCCGATGGATGGTCCAAACCGGCTAGCAAACCGAGTAGGGTGGATTTGCCCGAGCCAGAGGCACCGACAATGGCAACGGTTTCCCCCGGGTAGAGGGTGAGATTCACCCCTTGCAAAATCGATAAGCTGCTACCAGCGTGTTGCACATGTTTAACAACGTCTACCGCTTGCAAAATCGGTGGCAATTCTGGAGAAACGGAACTCATGCGAAAAATTTTCCTATGGCTGGCGATCAGTGGCACGCTGTTAATCAGTACGCCGTTGTTTGCTGCGACCATTTTGGTGTTTGGAGATTCCCTCTCCTCTGGCTATGGTTTGCGTGCCGGAGAAGGTTGGGTAGATTTATTAGCCAAAGAGTTGGCGCCGCAACATCGGGTTTTCAATGCCAGTCAAACCGGAGAAACCACCGATGGCGGGCTGAGCCGTCTACCCCATGCGTTAAAACAATATCAGCCAGATATTGTGATATTGGAATTAGGCGGCAATGACGGTTTGCGTGGGTTGCCGGTTTCTGCAATGCAACATAACCTAACTGCGATGGTTAAGCTAGTGCGGCAACAAGGTGGACAGGTGTTATTAGTCGGCATGACATTGCCACCCAACTACGGTCAGCAATATATCCAACAATTTCAACACAGCTTTGTTGCCGTAGCTAAACAACAACAGCTTGCCTTAGTGCCGTTGTTGGTGGCGGGGTTTGCTGCCGATCTGAATCAATTTCAGCCCGACGGCATTCACCCCAAAGCCCAAGTTCAACGGCAAATGATGAACACAGTATTAACTGGACTGCGGCCCTTGTTGACTACAGCCCAGAGAAAATCGCGTTAGGAGGACTTTTTATCTTGGCCGATTTTGCCTTCTTTGCCGGCCAACAAATTTAAAATATTCTGTTTGTGGCGGCGTACCAACAGCAAAGACAGAATAAAGGTTGTGCCAAGATATACCCCACCATCCAGCAAGAACATGCCATAGACGGGGGCACTTAACGCAGCGATCAGCGCAGCTAGGGATGAAATACGAGTGGTGAAGGCAATCAATAACCAAGTGCCCAAGGCGGCGAGGGCCAATAACGGGTGAAATGCCAACAACACACCAAGTGCAGTGGCCACCCCTTTGCCGCCATGAAATTTCAAAAAGATGGGCCATAAATGACCTACAAACACAGCAAGCGCCACCATGGCAATCTCTGGATCGGCCAAGCCATATTGCGGGGCAAAGTAGCGGGCAAGTTCAACCGCCACCCAGCCTTTGGCGCCATCGCCTAGTAGGGTCAGTGCAGCGGCCAATTTATTGCCAGTTCGCAACACATTGGTTGCACCCGGGTTTTTCGAACCAAAGGTGCGGGGATCGGCTAGATTCATAACGCGGCTAACGATGACTGCGAATGATAAAGAGCCGATAAGGTAAGCGGTAATGATGAATGCTATCGTGGGCATGGCGATTTCACTACAATACGGGACTTTGCATTCTACGGCATCCTGTTGTCTGGCTGAAACGGCATTGCCTCTTTAATTTATGGATATCATCTTTCTGCGCGAAGTCCGACTGGATACGGTCATTGGAGTGTACGACTGGGAACGGCAGGCTCCGCAGACCATCGAACTCGATCTTGACATCGGTATTCCAAGTGAACAGCCCTGTCATAGCGATAACATCGGCGACACCATTCACTATGGTGTCGTTGTTGAACGTTTGCGTACGTTGTTGGCAGAACAACACTTTTTATTGTTAGAAGCGCTGGCCGACCATATCGCCACGGTGATTCGCGAGGAGTTTGGCGCGCCGTGGGTGCGGGTGGCAGTGACCAAATTGGGCATTCTGCCTCGGGTGAAAAAAGTTGGTGTTATTATCGAACGCGGCCAACGGCCACGTTAATAATAAAATCATTTTATGGAAGAAACCTGATGTCCACAGAAAGCGCACAGATTGGTTTAGAAGAATTCCAACAGCTGATTGACGAAGCGCTACCGCTTTGTCGTTTGTTTGGGATTCGTACCGAAAGCATTGGTTATGGTGAAGCCACCATGAAAATGCACTTTAACCCCGATTTAATCCGCCCGGGTGGCACAGTGGCAGGGCCGGCTTTGATGGCGATTGCGGATGCCACGCTCTATGCGGTGGTGTTGGGGATGATCGGTCGAGTGGAGTTAGCGGTCACGACCAGTTTAAACATCAATTTTTTGCGTAAACCACCACAGGCAGACATTATCGCCGAGGGCCGGATTCTAAAACTTGGCCAGCGTTTGGCGGTGGGTGAGGTGATGTTGTTTTCTGAAGGGGTGGATGAGCCAGTGGCGCATGTCACTGGCACTTATTCGATTCCGCCGCGCCGTTAACGATTCCGCATAAAATCGGCTGTGTTCCACAACGCTTCGTCCAATTTCTTTTTCAGTTCGGGTTCGATGGGCAATTCGTCCATCGCCCGCCGCATACAGTGCATCCACTGATCGCGGCCAAAATCATCAATGGCAAAAGGCATGTGCCGTGCCCGCAAACGGGGATGGCCGTATTTTTCCATATACAAGCTTGGCCCACCCAACCAACCAGATAAAAACATAAACAGCTTTTCTTCCGACTCGCTCAAATCTTGTGGGTGCATCCGGCGGACTTCCAACGCCACAGGGTCTTCATCCATGATTTGGTAAAACCGTGAAACCAAACGGCGCAACATGGCTTCGCCGCCGAGCAATTCGTAGGGGGTCAGTGCTTGCATAAAGGCTTTCGTATCAGAGAAAAAATCAAAGCCCCGTAAAGGGAAAATCACACGCTGGGCGGTGGCCGCTGATGATTTCAGCAAGGGCTTTGCCCGAGCCGGGGCCTTGCGTCCAACCAAGGGTACCGTGCCCCGTGTTGAGAAACAGATTGTGCCACCCTTTTGCACGTCCAATAAAGGGCACATTGCTGGGGGTGGATGGCCGCAAGCCACTCCAAAACTGTGGATGATCGTAGTCTGCTGCCTCTGGAAACCATGCCCGAGCTACCTGTAACAAGGCTTGGCAACGGATGGGGTTAAGGTGATGAGAATATCCACTGAATTCTGCTGTCCCTGCAATCCGTAATTGATCGCCAAGCCGAGAAAACACCACTTTTGCGGCTTCATCAGTCATGCTCACCTCAGGGGCGGCATCAGGGCGGGTGATGTTAACGGTGGCTGAATAGCCTTTAGCGGGATAAATGGGCAGTCGCATCCCCACTGTCGCGGCAATCAAGGGCGAGAAACTGCCGAGTGCCAATACATAAGCATCGGCATGTAAGGCTTGATAGTGTCCTTCGGCATTGGTCACCGAGACCGCCGAGATCCGGCCATCTCCCCCCGCTTCTAACGCATTAATGCGATGACCAAATAAGAAAGTCACCCCTTGTTGTCGTGCTTGTTCAGCCAAGGCACGGGTAAACAGTCGCACATTGCCAGAGGCATCCGTCGCACAATATGTCCCACCCACCAAGCGCTGGGCACAGTGTTTCAGTGCTGGCTCAATCTCAATCAGTTGCGCGGTACTCAGTACCTGTCGTTCCACCCCGTACTGCTGCATAAAACGGGCAATCTGGGCAGCCTGATCCAGTTCTTGTTGTTGGTCGTATAGACAGATAATCCCTTGAGAACGGCGTTGATAGTCGAGTGCTAGGCTGGCATCGAGTTCAGCAAAAGCTGCGCGGCTATACAACCCGATTTGCAACATGGCACGGATATTATTTTGCTGGCGCTGTTGCCGACATTCCCACAAAAATCGTAAGCCCCATTCCCATTGCTGTGGGTCTAATCGCCATCTAAACAACAGGGGGGCATCTTCACGCCATAGCCATTTCATTGCCAACCAAGGGGCATCAGGTGAGGCCCACGGTTCGGACTGGCTGACCGAGAGCTGGCCACCGTTGGCAAAGCTGGTTTCGTTGGCGGCTTGGCTTTGCCGGTCAACCACGGTCACATCATGGCCGGCCTGTGCCAAAAACCATGCAGTGGAGACGCCCACCACCCCCGCCCCCAACACCAGCACTCGCATATTTCATCCTTCTCTACACAGGGTTCGCTGTTTAGCGTGCCGCCAGTTCATAAACCGTTTTGCCGCGTAATTTGAACAAATCTGTCGCGTGATACAAATTTTCAGAATGACCGACAAATAATAAACCGTTTTGTTTCAATAACGGATGGAATTTCTTTAACACCGCATACTGTGTATCACGGTCGAAATAAATCATCACATTGCGGCAGAAAATCGCATCAAATTTATTGCGAATCGGCCAATTATTTTCCACCAAATTGATTTGCCGGAATGTAATCATATTCCGTAAAACCGGTTTCACCCGATAACGACCATCGGCTTGTTTTTCAAAGTATTTTTGTTGCAAAGCAGCTGGAACTTTATTCACTTTATCTGCTGCATAGTAGCCATCTGCCGCTACTTTCAGCACATGCGTATCTAAGTCAGAAGCAAACACTTGGATATTGCTGCGGCCACCAGTGGCCTCGAGTAGGGTGATTGCGATGGAGTAGGGTTCTTCTCCAGTGGATGCCGCAGCACACCACACGTTGATTTCGCCACTGAGATTTTTAACGTGATCGGCTAACAGCGGAAAGTGATGTTCTTCACGGAAGAAGAAGGTCAGGTTGGTGGTGAGGGCGTTAACAAAGGCTTCTAGTTCGTCGCGTCCAGCAGGGGATTCTAGAAAATTGACATAGGCCGCAAAATTGGCCAGCTTTAATTCACGGACACGGCGCACGAGACGACCATATACCATATCTTTTTTTGTCGGATTGAGGGCAATTCCTGCCTTGCGATGAATAAAGTTGCGGATGCGCTCGAAATCTTGCTCGGTGAATTCAAATTCACGGGCAAAATTCATCGGCGGGAGATTGGGCAAAGGCGGAAATAAAGGTTTGCCGGCAGACATGATGAACCTCTCTATGAGACAAATAGCAAAAAGCCCAAGCAGTGTGCTGCTTGGGCTTGACCGGCGGCAGCCTTAATCAGTGGGGCTTAAACCGAGAAAGAAGAACCGCAACCACAGGTAGACACGGCGTTCGGGTTTTTAATCACAAATTGTGAACCCTCAAGGCTTTCCTGATAGTCGATTTCTGCGCCAATGAGGTATTGATAGCTCATGGGGTCAATTAACAAAGTCACCCCTTCTTTTTCAACTAGGCTATCGTCTTCATTCGCAATTTCATCGAAGGTAAAACCATACTGGAACCCAGAGCAACCGCCACCTGTGACGAAAACGCGCAGTTTCAGGTCGGGATTGCCTTCTTCAGCAATCAATTCTTTGACTTTGTTACATGCGCTGTCGGTAAACACCAGTGGCATGGCAGGGGCATTCATAGATCAATCTCCTTAAAAACGGGCTCTTTGGATTATGGCGGCCACCTGTTGCAAAATCAATCATGCCACCAGTGGGGTTTTTAAGGCAGCAAGGGGACGTGGTCGATCCCTGTTTGTTCAGCGAAGCCAAATAATAGGTTCATATTTTGTACCGCTTGCCCCGCCGCGCCTTTAACCAAGTTGTCGATCACCGACAAAATCACCACCGTGTCGCCACCTTGTGGACGATGCACCGAGATACGGCAGGTATTGGCACCACGGACAGAACGGGTTTCTGGATGGCTGCCGGCTGGCATCACATCGACAAAATGTTCATTGGCATAGCGGTTTTCATACAAGGCTTGTAAATCGACCTCTTTGGTTAGCCGTGCATACAACGTGGCATGGATACCGCGAATCATTGGGGTCAGGTGTGGCACAAAGGTTAAGCCCACTGGTGTACCTGCGATTGCAGCCAACCCTTGTTTAATTTCTGGCAAATGGCGATGACCTGCTACGCCATAGGCTTTGAAGGTGTCACCGGCTTCGGCAAATAAAGCACCCACTTCGGCTTTCCGGCCAGCACCAGAGACACCCGATTTGCAGTCAGCAATCAGGCTGGTGCGGTCAATGGCATCGGCTTCTAACAGCGGTAGGAAACCCAACTGGACGGCAGTTGGATAACAACCGGGGTTGCCGACCACGCGGGCTTGTTGAATGGCTGCCCGATTGACTTCGGGTAAACCATAAACTGACTCTGCCAACACATCTTGGCAGCTATGTTCCATTTTGTACCACTGTTGGAATTCACCGGCATCACGCAGGCGGAAATCTGCCGCCAAGTCGATCAACTTGACCCCTGCGGCTAACAAACGAGGTGCCTCTGCCATGGCCACACCATGCGGCGTGGCGAAAAACACCACATCACACTGTTCTAGTTTGGCTTCATCAGGTGTGGAGAAAGCAAGATTCACCCGCCCACGCAAGCTAGGAAACATCTCTGCCACTGGCATCCCGGCCTCTTTGCGCGAGGTAATCGCGGTTAGCTCCACCTCAGGATGGGTTGCCAATAAACGAAGCAGCTCTACGCCGGTATAGCCTGTACCACCTACAATCCCTACTTTAATCATGTTGAGATCCTTGCTTTAAATATCAGCCAAACAGAAAGGCGATAATACTAGCTTTTGCTGCATAAGATTGCGATGCTATTTCTGTTGCAATTTAAGGAAAATCATCATGTCGAGTCATGAAAGTGCGATGCAAGCGGCGCGGACACTGGTTGCCAACCATCATCATGCCAGTTTGGCCACACTCTCTCTGAAATGGGAAGGACATCCGTTTGCAAGTTCTGTGGCGTATGTGGCCGATCTGCAAGGTCGTCCGGTGATGTTGTTAAGTGGCTTGGCTGAACATTGCCAAAACTTACGTGCAGATCCGCGTGCAAGCGTGTTAATCAGTGAACAAAAATCTGAACACTCTGCCGAGCAAGTCGCCCGTTTAACGTTGATGGGGCGGATGTCTCCTGTCAATTTGACTGAAGCTGAGCAGCAGCATTTTTTACATGCTTTGCCGCACATGGCAGATTATTTGCAGTTGGGTGATTTTGGTTTTTGGCGGCTAGAGGTGGAGAAAATTCGTTTGATTGCCGGATTTGCTGCTGCGCGTTGGTTGTCCGGTTCGGAATATCTGCGTGCCGAGAGGGTCTTAGAGTAGATCTCGCAGTCGGTACCACAGCATCGCAAGGACTAAAGCCGGCGTACGGAAGCGCGGGCCGCCGGGAAAGGGACGATGTTTTAAGCGGCTAAACACATCGAAGCGACTGGCTTGGCCACTGATGGCTTCTGCCATCAATAAACCGGCCAGTCCTGTTAAAGCAACACCATGCCCTGAGAAACCCTGTGCATAAAACACATGCGGTA
Organism: Aquaspirillum sp.; assembly: GCF_055136605.1. Lineage (NCBI taxonomy): Bacteria > Pseudomonadati > Pseudomonadota > Betaproteobacteria > Neisseriales > Aquaspirillaceae > Aquaspirillum > Aquaspirillum sp. The sequence continues at coordinate 19,294 of NZ_JBSQVP010000018.1, forward strand.
ACAAGCGGCCAAAATCAGGGGCGCGGTTCATGGTGATATCAACAAAACCACCCCAACCAAACTCAACTTTACTCGCCGCCAGCTTTGGGAAAACTTTTAACATATCTTGTCGCATCGATTGTTTCAGGTTGAGCGGCGACATACCGGAATAACTGACCCGACCCCCAAATAACAAACGCCAATCATGCGATAGACGGAAATAGTCCAAGACGAAATTGGTGTCGCACACTGCGCTATTTTGCGGTAGCAAACTGCGTGCAAGCGACTCACCCAAGGGTTCCGTCGCAATAATATAGGTACCCACCGGCATAATGCGCCGGTCGAGTGCTGGCGCCAGCTCGCCGAGGTAGGTATTGCCTGCTAACACCACATAGTTAGCTTGGACTTGGCCTTGTGGTGTGTTTAACACAGCTGGGGGCCCTGCTTTAATTGCTTGCACCGGACTGTGTTCGTAAATCTGTACACCGCTATGGCTGGCTGCTTGTGCCAGACCGAGGGCATAGCGCAAAGGGTGGAGATGGCCGCTGTTGGGATCGTATAAGCCGCCGATGTAGCGTGATGAGCGCAGATAGGGATCTAGCTCATAGCGCCCTTCGAGGATATTAAAGTCATGGTAGTCGTAGTGATCGGCGGCCTGTTGTTGCCACTGTCGCAGGGCATCCATCTGGCGCATTTTCAGTGCGGCATGAACATAACCCCACTGTAGGTGACAGTCGATGTGATAGGCCTCCACACGTTCTTTCACCAGTTCCACTGCCTCCAAGCTCATCTGCCACACGCGGCGAGCTTGTTCATGACCCAGTTGTTGTGCAATGGTTTCCATACCACAAGCGACATCGTTTAACACTTGGCCGCCATTACGCCCAGAAGCCCCCCACCCGACTCGAGCCCCTTCCAAAATCACCACCGAAAACCCGCGCTTAGCTAATTCAAGGGCAGCACTCAGCCCAGTATATCCGGCACCGATCACACAGACATCGGCTTGGACTGAGTTTTGTAGCGTGGGATAGTGCGGCATGGGGCCGGAACTGGTGGCATACCATGAGGCGGTGTGCTCTTGGTGAGCGAACAAGCGGGGCGTATTGTGCATAAACCTACCTGAGAAAGACCACAGGGAGGCTTTCGCCTCCCTTGTTAGCGTCAGTGCCTTAGGCGGCGAGTAACCGCCGTTTTTTCTCGGCGCGTGCCATGACACGATTGGCGACAATTACCAATGTCCCAACCACGAACACGGTGATGGTTGCCAAGGCGTTGATTTCGGGGTTTAAGCCGAGCCGTACCCGCGAGAAAATCAACTGTGGCAAGGTGGTCGAGCCGGGGCCAGATAAGAAGGCGGTAATCACCAAATCATCTAACGACAGGGTAAACGCCAATAGAAAGCCCGATGCTAATGCTGGCGCAATCAAAGGCAGCGTGATGACGAAAAACACCTTCATCGGACGCGCCCCCAAGTCCATCGCCGCTTCTTCAACCGAGCGATCCATTTCCACCAACCGTGAGCGAATCACCACCGTGACATACGCCATACACAAGGTGACATGGCCGACCCAGATGGTGAGGACACCGCGTTCTTCCGGAAAGCCAAACCACTGCTGCATTTGTACAAACAGCAATAACATCGACAAACCGGTAATCACTTCAGGCATCACCATCGGTGCTGTAATCATGCCAGCAAACAGGCTTTTACCGCGAAAACGGCCGAAACGCGCTAATACCATGCCCGCAATCGTGCCTAGTGCCACAGCCATGACACTAGATAGCAACGCCACTTTGAGGCTCAAACCCAGTGCTGACATCACGGCTTCATCGCGGAACAACTCGCCATACCAGTGGGTGGAAAAACCACCCCAAACGGTAACCAGTTTGGAGGCGTTGAACGAGTAGATCATCAAAATCACAATCGGCGCATACAGAAAAAAGAAACCGATGCCGAGAGAGGTTTTGCCGAACCAAGATATTTTTTGACTCATGATGATTGGTTCCTAGTGACGTGCGGCGGCTTGTGCCAACATCCGTTCTTCACGGCGATGGAGCAAGACAATCGGCAACACCAACAATGCCAACATGATGGTTGTAACAGCCGCTGCCATTGGCCAGTTATTGTTGTCGAAGAACTCCATCCACAATACTTTACCGATCATCAAGGCTTCGGGTGTGCCCACTAATTCGGGAATCACAAACTCACCCACCGCAGGGATAAACACCAACATCGAGCCTGCAATAATGCCGTTCTTGGACAGAGGTAAGGTGACTTTCAAAAAGGCTTCCCACGGTTTACAACCTAGGTCTGACGCAGCTTCGAGTAAACGCCCGTCCAATTTCACCAAGTTGGCGTACAACGGCAAAATCATAAATGGTAGATAGGTGTAAACCATCACGATTTGCACCGAGAAAGCCGTGTGCATCAACTGTAACGGTTCTTGAATAAAACCAAAGTTGAGGAGTAATTGGTTAATCAAACCTTCATTGTTCAACAACCCCATCCACGCATACACCCGTACCAAAAAAGAGGTCCAAAATGGCAACATCACCAACATCAGCAAGGTGTTGCGGCGCGATTCCTCGGCTCGGGCAATGGCATACGCCATCGGGTAGCCCAATAACAAGCAGAGCGCCGTGGTGGTGATGGCGACTTTGAGCGAGCTTAGATAGGCATCGGCATACAGGCTATCTTCGGCAATAAAGGTAAAATTACCGATATTGAGCGAGATATTGATCAGATTATCGGCAAACTCTACAAGAGGCCGATACGGTGGACTGGCGATTTCCACCTCTGAAAAACTGATCTGTAGCACGAATAAAAACGGCACGAGGAAAAATAGCAGCAGCCAACCATAAGGAATGGCAGTGAGCAGCGTTTGGCCCGAGGGAAAGAAGCGTTTCATTGTGTGAGCACCACCCCATCGTTATCACCCCAACTGATAAAGACAGGCTCTTCCCAAGTTGGAGCAGGTTCATCGCGCCATTGTGTGGCGGGCACACTGGCTTTGATAATTTTGCCGCTGGCTAGTTTGATGTGGTAAATCGAAAAACCACCCAGATAAGCAATATCGTGTACGACACCACTGGCTTGATTACGGACTTCTGTGGGTTGTTCACGAGATAGATAAACGCGTTCTGGGCGTAAGGAATACCAAAGCTGCATCCCCAGTGCGCCAGTAATGCCGTGGGCAACGAAAATCGGGGTGGGAAGATCGGGGCTGGCAATCTCGACGAAATCAGGTTCATCAACCGCTAAATGACCTTCAAAGATATTGGTTTCACCAATAAATTCAGCGGTGAAGCGACAATTTGGATACTCGTAGATTTCGTTTGGCGTGGCGACTTGTAAGAGTTGGCCTTCGCTCATGATCGCAATGCGGCCTGCCATCGTCATCGCTTCTTCTTGATCGTGGGTCACCATGATGCAGGTGACCCCGACTTGCTCAATCAGATTGACCAGCTCAAGTTGGGTTTGTTGCCGCAGTTTTTTATCCAACGCCCCTAACGGTTCATCCAACAATAACAGTTTGGGACGCTTGGCTAAGGAACGTGCTAACGCCACCCTCTGTTGTTGACCACCAGAGAGCTGATAGGGTTTGCGACCCGCGTATTTTTTCATCTGCACCAAATCGAGCATTTTTTCGACTCGGGCATCAATCTCAGCCTTCGGTAATCGATCTTGTTTCAAACCAAAGGCAATGTTTTGTGCGACAGTCATGTGAGGAAACAGCGCATAGCTTTGGAACATCATATTGATTGGACGTTCATAAGGCGGCAGCTGTGTAATATCTTGACCATCAAGAATAATACGACCCGATGTTGGGGTTTCCATCCCTGCCAACATCCGTAATAGTGTGGATTTCCCCGAGCCTGAACTACCGAGCAGGGCAAAAATATCGTTTTTATTGATTGTCAGATTGACGTGGTCAACCACGGTGTTGTCACCAAATTTTTTGACCACATCGACAATTTGCAGGTAAGGCTGGCCCGATTTGGCCGCGTTGGCTGCGCTCACAGAAGATTCCATCAGCATCACAATCCACAGGGGTACGGGCGTCTGCCCGTACCAAGTTCATAGACAAAAAACGAGCTGCTGTTGACTAGGCCAGCACAGCTCAGCACTTATTTACGAGTTTTGATTTCCGTCCATAAGCGGGTCTGAAGGCGTTGGATTTTGGAATCCAAAGGCAGCTGCACAAAGCTGGCTTTTTGTACTTCAGGGCTCAGGTAGATCGAGGGGTTTTTGCGGTCGGCTTCACTCACCAGCGCTTGTGCTGGTTTGTTTGGCACAGCGTAATGAACGGTGTTAGCTGCATCTGCATGGACTTTAGGCCGCAAAATGTAGTTGATGAACAGGTGGGCGTTCTCGACGTTTTTCGCGTCTTTTGGAATCACCATGCTATCCATCCACAACATCACACCGGTTTTCGGTGCCAAGACCTGCAGTTCAATTTTGCGTTTGGCTTCGGCAGCGCGGGTACGGGCGATGTTTAAGTCACCTCCATAGCCCAGGGATACACACAGCGAACCATTTGCAAATTCGTTGATATAGCCAGACGAGCTAAAGCGGGAGATATTGGGCCGAACTTTTTTATACAAGTCGGCTGCCGCACGCCAATCGGCTTCGTCGGTGGTGTTGGGGTTTTTACCCAGATAGTGCAGGGCGATTGGCAAGGCTTCGGCAGGGCTGTCTAATACCGAAATACCGCAGGACTTCAGTTTGCTGCTGTATTTTTCGTTAAACAGTAAGTCCCATTCATTGGCTGGCATCGGTTCGTTGCCTAATGCGGCTTTTACCTTGGCAACATTGATACCCAGTGTGTTGATACCGTAGAAGTAGGGCACAGCAAACTTATTGCCGGCATCAAACTTGTCCATCTGTTGCATGATGGCAGGGTCGAGGTTGCCGTAGTTGCTGATTTTGCTCTTGTCTAAAGGTTGATAGACACCGGCTTGGATTTGTTTGGCCAAAAAGGCATTGGTGGGCACCACAATATCGTAGCCAGAACGACCGGTCAGGATTTTTGCCTGCAACACCTCGTTAGAGTCGTACACATCATAGCGCACCTTGATGCCCGTCTCTTTTTCGAAGTCTTTGATCGTATTGGGCCCGATGTAATCCGACCAGTTATAGATATTCAATACCTTGCTTTCAGCCTGTGCCATCGGCGTGGCAAACGCGGCAATCACAGCGAAGGCAACCAGTTTTCCGGTAAAGACGCGCATCAGTACAACTCCTCTATTAAGCCGCCGACCATCCCAATGATGGTCGGTCAGCACCGGCAAGGTGCCGGGGCGGGGGATTTTACAACCGCCCTAACTCACGGGCGAACTCATCAATACACTTTTTCGCCAAAGAGACAAATTCTTCGGCTTCGCTGCGGGTCATTACCAGCGGCGGGGCCGAAATCATACTGTCTCCGGTGGCACGCATGACTAAATTATTGCGGAAACAAATATCACGGCAACGTAATGCTAACTCACCGCCATTGGCAAAACGCTTGCGTGTGCTCTTGTCTTCGACCAGCGTTAAAGCAAAAAAGAAGCCAAGCGTTCGCACATCATCCACCAGTGGATGGTGATCGAAAGCGTCATGCCACAGTTGATGAGCATACGGTACCACCTCGCTATTCATGCGTTCGATGATGTTTTCTCGTTGCAGAATGCGAATGTTTTCTGCTGCGACTGCGGCGGCGACGGGATGGCCGGAATAGGTAAAGCCGTGGTTGAAATCACCTTGCTTTAATACTTTTGCCACCTCGTCATGCACCAACACGCCACCAATCGGCAAATAGCCAGAGGACAAGCCTTTAGCAATCGTCATCAGGTGAGGTTTGATGCCGTAATATTGCGAACCAAACCAATGGCCGGTGCGCCCGAATCCACAAATCACTTCATCAGCAATCAATAAAATACCGTATTGATCACAAATGCGCTGGATTTCTGGCCAATAAGTTGTCGGTGGGATGATGATGCCGCCGGCGCCTTGCACAGGTTCACCGATAAACGCCGCCACATTTTCCACGCCCAGTTCTAGAATTTTCTTCTCTAATTCCCGCGCGGCTTTCAGGCCATATTCTTCTGGCGATAAGTCGCCACCATTGGCATACCAATACGGTTGTTCAATGTGAACGATGCCCGGAATCGGTAAATCGCCTTGTTGGTGCATATAATCCATGCCGCCGAGCGAAGCGCCACCGATAGTAGAGCCGTGATAACCATTGATACGAGAAATGATGGTTTTCTTATTTGGCTGTCCAAGGCTGGCCCAGTAGTGGCGCACCATGCGAATGACTGTGTCGTTACCTTCCGAACCTGAGTTGGTATAGAAGACGTGGTTGAATCCCTCGGGGGCAACTTCGGATAACAGCTGTGAGAGTTCGACCACGGGTGGATGCGTGGTTTTGAAGAAGGTGTTGTAGAACGGCAATTCCTGCATTTGACGGTAGGCCGCGTCTGCCAACTCTTTACGGCCATAACCGACATTGACGCACCACAGCCCAGACATCCCATCAAATAGCTTATTGCCTTCAGAATCCCACAGATAGACCCCTTCGCCTTTTACAATCACGCGGCTACCGTGGCGATTGAGGCCATCCATATCCGAGAAGGGATGTAAGTGATGAGCGGCATCCATAGCTTGCCATTCGCGAGTGGTGTGTGTTGTGCTCATAATTTTGATTCCTTACAAAATATCGTTGCCGGTGTGGTTTGTGTCGTGACACTAAACATGCAGCAATAAATGACGACGTTCCCACGGGCTAATTACCCGCGCATATTCGATGTACTCTTCTTCTTTAACCGCGCAGAAGGCGTTTACAAAACGCTCACCTAACACTTCTGCCATCGGTTTGCAGCCACGCAACACTGGGATGGCATCATCCAAACCACGTGGGAAGGCAAACGGAAAACCATAGGCATCGCCTTCTAATGGGGCCGATGGTTGTTGTTTTTCCATGATGCCCAACCACGCAGCGGCTAGGGTGACGGCGATGGCGAGGTAGGGGTTGCAGTCCACCCCGGGCAGCCGGTTTTCAATACGGCGGGCAGCGGGGCTGGAATGGGGGACGCGGATACCGCAGGTGCGGTTGTCATAGCCCCATTGCACATTGATCGGCGCAGCGGTGTAACGCACTAACCGGCGATAGCTGTTCACAAAGGGCGCAAAGAAAGCAATGACTTCGGGGAAGTATTTTTGCATACCACCGATGGCATGCAGAAACACCTCACTTGGGCTGCCATCAGCGTTAGAAAACACATTTTGACCAGTTTGTTTATCGACCACACTCATGTGTAAGTGCATGGCAGAACCGGGTTCGTTCTCCATCGGCTTGGCCATAAACGTGGCATACATATTGTGACGAATCGCGGCTTCGCGCACAGTTCGTTTAAACAAGAATACTTGGTCGGCCAACTCAAGCGGATTGCCATGCAGGAAGTTAATTTCCATCTGGCAGGCACCGACTTCATGAATTAGGGTGTCGATGGCGAGGTTTTGTGCTTCGCAATAGTCGTAAATGTCTTCGAACAAGGGATCGAATTCATTAACAGCATCAATCGAATAAGCGGCACGGCCCGTTTCAGGACGACCGGTGCGGCCAATCGGTGGTTGTAACGGCACATCGGGATCGCGGTTCACATCAACAATATAAAACTCCATTTCGGGCGCAATAATCGGCTCCCAGCCACGTTCTTCATACAGCTTTAACACACGGCGCAACACATAGCGTGGCGACAAATCAACCGGTGTCCCGTCAAACTTATAGCAATCGTGGATCACCTGTGCCACGGGGTCTTTGGCCCAAGGCACCAGCCGAATGGTGTTCGGATCGGGGATGAGCACCATATCTGGGTCGGTAGCAGGCGTAATATTTTCGGCATATTCACCCGTCACGGTTTGCACCAACACCACTTCTGGCAGGCGCATCCCATCGTCTTCGCTAAACTTTTCGCGTGGCACAATTTTGCCACGGGCAATACCCGTGAAATCAGGGATGACACATTCGACTTCGGTGATGCGATTCTCTCGCAGCCATTCACTTAATACTGTCATGGTGTTTCCTTAAGAATGCCGGCTTTGTTGCCGCTGTTGACAGGCGCGGGCAAAGGCACTGAACAGGGTTTGTGATAAACGGTTGTCTTGATATTGCCACTCGGGATGCCATTGCACCGCCATCGCAAAGTTTTTGGCATCACGGACACGGAAGGCTTCAATCAAACCATCGGGGGCGCGTGCTTCTGCGACTAGACTGGGTGCCAATTCGCGTACACCTTGGCCATGCAGAGAATTGACTTCGGCTTCAGCCGCGCCATACCAAGCCCCTAAAATACTGTCGCTTTCAAAGCGAATGGTGTGGGCAAAGCCATATTGCTGGGCTTTGTCCTCGCCTTGTTCGCGGTGGTCGAGCATATTCGGCTGCTCATGCACTTTCTGATACAGCGTGCCACCTAGGGCAACATTCATTTCTTGAAAACCACGACAAATACCGAGAATGGGCACACCAGCAGCAATGGCAGCGCGCAGTAAAGGTAAGGTCGTGGCATCACGGGCGCTGTCGTTAAAGTCATTGGCGACGGGCTCGGCACCATAGTGATGGGGTTCGATATTGGATGGGCTGCCGGTAAAGAGAATGCCGTCGGCGAGTTCTAAAATTGCCTCAAGCTCGTTGTCTTCTCCTAGCGCAGGTAACAACAACGGTTGGGCGCCGACGCCTCCGCGTACAGCTTGGATGTATTTCTCTCCCACAAGGTGAAAGAACTGGCTTTCCTTGAGCCACCACCGGCAACATGGGATCACCACCCGAGGTAAGCGAGAAGAGGATTTTGACATTGCAATGGACTCACAAAAAAATGGCGTCCGTTAGGGACGCCGGATCAACATTAAGCAAGCACCGTTTCTGCCGGCACATGGGGATAACCATGGGCTTGTGCGACTGCGTGGTAATTCACTTTCCCCAAGCACACATTCAGCCCAGCACGCAGGTGGGCATCATGTTGTAATGCGCCTTTCCAACCCTGATTGGCTAAGGCCAACACAAACGGCAACGTGGCATGAGACAAGGCTTGGGTCGAGGTGCGTGCAACGGCCCCCGGCATATTGGCGACGCAGTAATGCACCACGTTATCAACCACAAAGGTGGGGTTTTGGTGGGTGGTGGGATGCGAGGTTTCAAAGCAACCGCCTTGATCGATAGCAACATCCACCAACACCGAGCCCGCTTTCATCAATTTCAGCATCGGACGGGTAAGCAGCTTCGGTGCGGCACTGCCGGGAATCAGCACGGCACCAATCACCAAGTCAGCGCGGACTAATTCATCTTCGATGGCATCTTGGGTTGCATAACGTGTTGCGAGATGTGGGCCAAATAACTGATCGAGTTCACGCAAGCGCGGCAAAGACACGTCTAACAATGTCACACGTGCGCCTAGGCCCATTGCCATCTTCGCGGCATTGACACCCACGACGCCCCCGCCCAAGACTAAAACGCGTGCTGGCATCACACCGGGTACGCCAGACAGCAATACGCCAGCCCCGCCTTGACTGAGCTCCAAGCAATGGGCCCCCGCTTGAATAGCCATCCGGCCAGCGATTTCCGACATCGGTGCTAACAAAGGCAAGCCACCTCGCTGATCGGTTACCGTTTCGTAAGCCAGCGCCACACAACCTGAATCAACCAGCGCCTGAGTGAGATCAGGATTGGGCGCTAAATGCAGATAGGTGAATAAAATCTGCCCACGTCGTAAGCGAGCACATTCCTCTGGCTGAGGTTCTTTAACTTTGACAATCAATTCTGCTTCGGAAAAGACCGTCGCCGCATCGTCGGCAATACGCGCACCGGCGGCAATATAGTGGCTGTCGGAAAAACCGATCGCTGCGCCAGCGTAACGCTCGACAACCACATCGTGACCTTGTTTCACTAACTCTTTAACTGCTGCTGGGGTGAGGCCAACGCGGTATTCGTGGTTTTTGACCTCTTTGGGAATACCGATAAGCATGATGCGTCTCCTTAGACAACCAGTGAGTAAAATTCAGTCTAGCCACGTTAAAAATAATTGACAAGAGCTAACAAAGAATTTTTACTGACATGGTAGATCTTAACGTGGTGTGCGCCAAAATGATGCTGCATGGCAACAAAAAAGCGCACTGTGACAAAGATATAGCCGGTTAATAAGAGAAATAGATGGCAAAGCGGTGTGACGCCTTGCTGAAAAAGCGGATAACAGGCGTCAATTATTATCGACATTTGGAGTGAAGACCCCAATGGACATCGGAATGCGCCTCAAAATGGTGCGAGAGCGTTATGGCTTGTCGCAACGAGAATTGGCGAAAAAAGCAGGTGTGACCAATTCCACCATTTCCCTGATTGAACAAAATCGGGTCAGTCCATCGGTAAGTTCCCTTAAAAAACTATTAGAGGGAATCCCGATGACCTTAGGTGAGTTCTTCACCTTTGATGAGCCGGTGCAAGCCTTACCACGCTATATCTATCGTCCGCACCAACAACCCGATTTGGGTCAAAATGGGCTGCGTTTGTTGTTGCTTGGGGTGGGCATTGCCGACCGACAAATGCGAATGTTGCGTGAGCTGTATGCTCCCGGTGCTGATACGGGTCCCGAGTCTATTCGGCATGATGAGGGTGAAGAATGTGGTTTTGTGGTGCGTGGCACCATTGAATTAACCATTGATGGTCAGGTACATGTGTTACACAGTGGTGATGGCTATTACTTCCCCAGTACCCTGCCCCATCGTTTTCGTAATATAGGTGCGGATGAGGCCGAGATTATCAGCGCCAATACCCCCGCTAATTTCTAAGTTTCCTTTTAAGGAGTGCTGTTTGATGTCTTCCTTGTCTCATGCCGATTGGCAACAACGCGCCAGTGCTATTGTCCCCGAGTCGCGTGCTTTTATTGATGGTGAATATATTACGACCACAGCGTCTTTTGTGACGGTGAATCCCGCTACGCGTCAACCCTTGGCGACAGTCTCCGCGTGTGGTCAAGATGAAGTGAATGCCGCTGTCAAAGCGGCACGGAGGGCTTTTGAGCAAGGCGTGTGGGCAGGGCTGGCGCCGGCAGAGCGTAAGGTGCGGTTATTGGCTTTTGCCGAGGCAATTCGTGCTGATGCTGAACATTTGGCCTTACTGGAATGTTTAGATACAGGTAAACCCATTTCTGATGCTTTGGCTGTTGATGTGGCAGGTACTGCCTATGCGGTGCAATGGTTTGCTGAGGCGATTGATAAAGTTGGTGGCGAACTGGCGCCGCTGGCACCGAATTTACATGGCACTGTGAGTCGTGAGCCGGTGGGGGTGGTGGCAGCGATTGTGCCGTGGAATTTCCCGTTATTGATGGCCAGTTGGAAATTTGCTCCGGCGTTGGCTGCCGGTAATTCAGTGTTATTAAAACCTTCGGAAAAATCACCACTGACCGCCATTCGTTTGGGGGCTTTGGCACAACAAGCAGGCATTCCTGCTGGTGTATTTAATGTATTGCCGGGGGCTGGGGATGTCGGGCAACAACTTGCTGAACACATGGATATTGATTGTGTGGCTTTCACGGGTTCGACAGCGGTGGGCAAAAAAATCATGGCCTATGCTGCACAATCGAATCTCAAGCGGGCGTGGCTAGAATTGGGCGGTAAGTCGCCGAATATTGTGTTTGCCGATTGCCCCGATTTGAAAGCGGCGGCGCGTGCGGCAGCGGGTGGGATTTTCTTTAACCAAGGCGAGATGTGTTCGGCAGGCTCGCGTGTATTGGTGCAGCGAGAGGTGTTTGAGGCTTTCCAAGCTGAATTTGCAGCGGCGGCGGCACGTTATCAACCAGCCGACCCCTTACATCCGAAAACACGGATGGGGGCGATTGTCGATGACATCCAATATCAGCGCGTGTTGCGTTATATCGAAATTGGTAAGCAACAAGACCGTTTGTTGTTTGGCGGCGAGGCAGTTGATACTGAAATAGGGTACTTTATTGCGCCAACAGCGTTTTATTGCCAACCAGACAGCGTATTAGCACAGGAAGAAGTGTTCGGCCCAGTGTGTGCGGTGATCCCTTTTGATAACGAAGATCATGCAGTCGAAATTGCCAACGATACAGAATATGGCTTAGCGGCGGCGTTGTGGACGCGTGATGTCAGCCGTGCCCACCGCCTCAGTCGTCGTTTGCGTGCCGGCACGGTATGGATCAATTGTTATGATGAAGGTGGTGACCAGAATCTCCCCTTCGGTGGTTATAAACAATCGGGTAATGGCCGTGATAAATCGCTACATGCCTTGGAAAAATACACAGAATTGAAATCGACGTTGTTAAAACTGTACTAATCGGCCAGTACATGGCGCACAGGCTCGCGGTATGATGGCCATCCTCTAACGAGCCCTGTGTGCCCACTAGCTGAGAGTGTTTGCATGTATTTTGAACATATTGTGGTTGTTAACGATCCAAATCATCCTGTCCCGCCGTTGTCTCGTGCCCAATTGTGGCGAGGCCTACGGCGCCGCGCGTATTCGCCCCTTGAGTTTATTGAAGCTGCCGACGATTGCACGATTGTAGAACAAGGCGAAAATTGGCTGCTGCGAGAGATACACTTTGGCCAAATGTCGGTACGTGATCGTATTGAATTTCTGCCACAGCAGGCTGTCCACTACCACACCGAGGCGAATGAGCAACATGCTGGTGGCAAAGTGTCGATGGTGATTGAAGAGCCTCAAGCTGGTGTGATGTGTGTCCGTTTTGTCTATCAGACCCCTCTCCCTGAACAATCTCCCGAGGAAAAGCACTATGCCTCGTATGTCAAAAAAGCCTATCAGCAAATGGACATTGAGAGCATTCGAATCATCCGCGAGCTGGCCGAGCAAGGCGAATTGAACGAGCCCCATTAAAAGAGAGTGATATGAAAACAACGTTGAAATGGATTGATGGTGTGTGTTTTATGGCAGAAACCGGCAGCGGTCATGCCGTAGTGATGGACGGTGCGCCTGAAGGCGGGGGGCGTAATCTGGGCCCGCGACCGATGGAGCTATTGTTGGCCGGCACTGCGGGTTGTACCAGCTATGATGTAATCAGTATTTTGAAAAAATCACGGCAAGATGTGCGTGATGTCAAAGTTGAAGTGGATGCCGAGCGTGCCGAGACCGATCCTAAAGTGTTTACACGGATTCATTTGCACTTCGTCGTTGTGGGGCGAGATTTAAAACCCGAGGTGGTTGAACGGGCGATTCGTCTGTCAGCTGAAAAATACTGTTCTGCTTCGATTATGTTGGGTAAAACAGCAGAAATTACCCACGATTTTGAAGTATTACAGGCTGATTGAGCCATAGACAGCGAGGTGAGCCGTGGATGAGATGGTGTTGGCGGCGTTGGCAAAATGGCCGAATGTGCCCGATGTATATGGTTGGCTAAAACTCGATGGACGTGGGGATTGGTTGATATTAGACAGCCGTGTGAGCCATGCCGGGTTAAGTGAGTTTATGCACCGAAATGTGGGGGTGGATGAGCGTGGCGCCTGCTTTGTACAAAATGGGCCGCAGCGGGTGTTTTATCAGTATGCCACTGCACCGTGTGTTGTCAGCTGGCAAGCAGCAACATGGCAAGCCCGCCCTCAGTTTGATTTGTCATGTGGCATAGACCATGCGTGGTGGGTCGATGAGGGTGCGCTCTATCTTGGCTTTGGACAGACTTTAGCCGCCGTCGATGATCGTGATTTGCCTCTGTTGTTGGGTTGTCTTTACCATGCAGATGGGCGGCCCCTCGATGACTGGCCACAGGCTGGCGCACAATTCATTGTTGCGAATCAACATGTGCCGCTTGAGGTGATTTCTCGTACCGATTTACTGCATCGCTATCAGCTCTGTATCAACCCAGATGCACAACAAAGCACCGACTGTGTGTTAGGTCAAAGTCGGTGAGCCAGAAAATTTTGTGCAAGGGAAGCGCTGGCAGTATGCTTGTATCGTTTTATTTGCAGCGATAGTCTGCGAGTCAATGGCGTGTTAGCACGACAGCGACGGCTGCAACGTTACATCCACATGGGAAATTCGAGATGAATAAAAAGCACAAAAAACGGTTGGAGCAACTCACCGATATCCTTGCAAAAGAACAGCCAATGGTATCAGGGGCAGTCGAGGCGTTTTATCCTTATGATCTAGTGTTGCTACTACAGCACCACCCACAAATCCGTGCCTTGGTGGCCGAGATTGCAGCCTCTGCGGTAACAACCGTTCCATCCGAAGCATTGCCGCTTGTTGCACCCGTGGCATCGAATCTGGTTGTTTTAAGTGAGTTAGAGCAGGTACAACAGCGCCTACAAGAGGCTGAAACCGATAAACAACGAGCACAAGAAGAATTGCGCCAACTGCGTGAACAGTGGGAAGCCTTAGAGCCTGAACATGAACGCTATCGTTGTGATTTAGAATGGGCGCAAAGCGAACTGCAAAAAGTACAACAGCGCAATAGTGAGCTGGTTGTGCAGACCCAAAATGCCGTGGTTTTACCAGAAGCCGTGATGCAGCTGGTCAAGCTGTTGCAAGCCCAGCCGAGTTTGGCCCATGCTTGGTTGAAAGAATTGCCGACTGCTGAAGGAGAATTGGCCGTCAAAGTCATCGCAGCAGTGGCCGTGTGGCGAGGCATTGAAGCCCTGTGGGATTGTTTAGCGCATATCAGCAAACAACAGAAACAGCCGGTTATTCAACAGCAACAACAGCTGTTAGATGCCGCTCTTGCCTTACATCAAACCCTGACCGGTGACACCGCTTCTGCGCTTGTATCTGCTGAACTTGATGCACGTTACGATGCCGCACAATATGAACGTTGTTGTGGTCGTAGTGGACAAACCATTGCCCAACAATGTTTGCCCGGGTTGCGTAACAGTGACGGCAAATTGGTGCGGAAGTCGCTGGTAAAAACTGCCTAAGTTCAATTTCTCTGAATAAGATCAGCAACTCTTTTCGCTAACATTTTCGCGATTCACTCTTTATATTTCCTCGATCAACAGCGGTTAACTTTAACCGCTGTTCACTTTTTTTGAGGAAATATCATGCTCACCCTACGCCCTGCTCAAGAACGTGGCCATGCTGAATTTGGTTGGTTATCTGCCCGCCACAGTTTTTCGTTTGGTCACTATTTCGACCCTCGTTTTACGGGTTTTTCTGATTTATTGGTCATCAATGACGACCGAATCGCTCCCGGTGGTGGCTTTCCGATGCATGGTCATCGCGATATGGAAATCATCACTTGGGTGTTAGAGGGTGAGCTAGAACACCAAGACAGTATGGGGCATCGTGCACGGATTGTGCCGGGGGAAGTGCAATATATGCGGGCCGGTAGCGGGGTGCGTCACAGTGAATACAATGCTTCAGCACAACACAGTTTGCGGTTACTGCAAATTTGGATTCAACCACAAACGCTGGGTTTGTCACCGACTTACCAACAGATTGCTTTTTCTGCTGAGGAATTACACAACCGTTTACATTGTATTGCTGCACCACATCCTGCACCCCGTCACGTCACCTTAGCGCAAGATGCTTATCTCTATGCCGGTCGTTTCGAGGCCGGTGCTGCTTGGCAACATACTTTCGTGGCGGGTCGCTGTGCCTATCTACAGTTGGCGCGGGGTGAATTGTTAGTGAATGGGATCGCGATGCAGGAAGGCGATGGGCTATTTATCGAACAAGAAACCCGACTCGATTTGTTGGCTGAACATGCGGCTGAAGTATTGTTATTCGACCTGCGGCATGTACCACAATAATGAAAAACCCGCTGCGTGGGGCAGCGGGTTGGCCAGCGTTTAACGACTGATTGGCTTATAGCGAATCCGTTTTGGTTTTGCGCCTTCTTCACCCAAACGTTTTTTCTTGTCTGCTTCGTATTCTTGATAGTTACCATCAAAGAACACCCATTGGCTCTCGCCTTCGCACGCTAAGATATGGGTCGCGATACGGTCGAGGAACCAACGGTCGTGAGAAATCACCAACACCGAGCCAGCAAACTCTAGTAAGGCATCTTCTAAAGCACGCAGCGTTTCAACGTCTAAATCGTTGGAGGGCTCGTCAAGCAGCAACACATTGCCGCCTTTCAGCAAAGTTTTCGCCAGATGCAAGCGGCCACGTTCACCGCCTGACAAATTGCCAACGATTTTTTGCTGATCGCCGCCTTTGAAGTTAAAACGACCCAGATAGGCGCGGCTCGACATTTCAAACTTACCGACTGTAATCAAATCCAAACCGCCCGACACCTCTTCAAAAACGGTTTTATTTGATTCCAAATTGGCACGACTTTGATCAACAAATGCCATTTGTACCGTTTGGCCAATTTTGACGCTGCCGCTATCAGGCTGTTCTTGACCGCTTAACATACGGAACAAAGTCGATTTACCGGCACCGTTGGGGCCGATGATGCCAACAATCGCGCCGGCTGGGACTTTGAAACTCAGGTTGTCGATCAATAAACGATCACCAAAGCCCTTGCTGACATTTTCAAATTCGATGACCTCGTTGCCTAAACGCTCGGCGACAGGAATAAAGATTTCTTGGGTTTCATTCCGTTTTTGATGTTCGAAGCTGGATAACTCCTCAAAACGGGCAATCCGTGCCTTGGATTTTGCCTGACGCCCTTTAGGATTTTGACGCACCCACTCCAGCTCTTGTTTCATCGCCTTCATACGGGCAGCTTCGGATTTATTCTCTTGAGCTAAGCGCGCTTCTTTCTGCTCAAGCCAGCTTGAATAGTTGCCCTTCCAAGGAATCCCGTGGCCACGGTCCAATTCTAAAATCCACTCTGCCGCATTATCTAAGAAGTAACGGTCGTGGGTCACGGCAACGACTGTGCCGGGGAAGCGCACCAAAAACTGTTCTAACCATTCAACCGACTCAGCATCTAAGTGGTTGGTTGGTTCGTCTAATAGCAACATGTCTGGTTTGGACAACAACAATTTGCACAATGCTACGCGGCGTTTTTCACCCCCAGAGAGATGACCGATTTTGGCATCCCATGAAGGTAAGCGCAGCGCATCAGCCGCAATTTCTAGTTGCAGACTGGTATTGTCTCCTGCGCCGGTGGCAATAATGGCTTCTAATTTGGCCTGCTCTTCTGCTAGTGCATCAAAATCGGCATCAGGCTCAGCATAGGCGGCATACACCTCATCCAAGCGTTTTTGCGCTGCCATGACATCACCCATGCCCGACTCAACTTCTTCACGGACCGTTTTTTCTGCATCTAATTCTGGTTCTTGTGGCAGATAACCAATTTTGACCCCAGCAAGATGTTGCACCTCGCCTTCATATTCCTTTTCCACACCGGCCATGATTTTCAACACGGTTGATTTACCCGAGCCGTTCAGACCAAGTAAACCAATCTTGGCACCGGGGAAGAAAGAAAGAGAAATGTCTTTAATGATTTGCCGTTTTGGAGGAACAACTTTGCTCACGCGGAGCATGGACATCACATATTGCGCCATAACTGTGTTGCTTTCTTAAGTGATTAAACCCAGCAAACAGTATAACAGCCGTCCATCTCAGGCAATGTTTACCCTTGAAGTGACATTTTTTGTTCAAACAGTAAAAAATAAATTTTTTTATAACAATGCTTTATCTACTTTTCTAGATTTTTTTGGTGATTAGGTGTTGACGATGGTTGGTGGAGTGGGTATAGTTCGCTTCCTCGCTGCAACACAGCAGCA
>NZ_JBSQVP010000019.1:0-51746 GCF_055136605.1 Aquaspirillum sp.
ACAATATAGTTAAAGAGTATTCTCTTTTTTCAAAAAGTTTTGTTCGTATTGCTGCTCATGATATCCAGAAAGTGGTTGCTGAATCATCTGTTAATGGACGCTATTGGCCAGAACCCCTCGTCCAAATCAATCCAAACTATCAGCGCAAGGGGACGGTGCAGCAGTTGGTTGCGGAAGGCGTTTTGCACGGTGCTTGTGCAGATCTCTTTCAAGTGGGCAAAGCCGAGGGGTGCCCCCAGCCGCTGCATCTTTATGCGCATCAGATGCAAGCATTGGCCAAGGGCCAAGCAAAACAGAGCTATGTGGTTACAACGGGCACTGGCTCTGGCAAATCACTCTCTTTCTTCATCCCGGTCATTGATCGGATATTGAAGGCAAAAGAAAAGGACAAAATCGCACGAACCCGCGCCATCGTGATCTATCCGATGAACGCCCTGGCGAACAGCCAGCTCGAAGAACTCGATAAATTCCTTTATGGCTATCCAGTAGAACAAAAGCCTTTCACCGTAGCGCGGTATACCGGGCAGGAGTCAAAAACTGAACGTGATGCGATAGCAAACAACCCGCCCGACATCCTGCTCACCAACTTCATGATGCTTGAACTGATCCTGACTCGTTTTGACGAGGTGGATCGCCGCGTAGTGGATCATTGCCAAGGTTTGGAATTCCTAATTCTCGACGAGCTTCATACCTACCGTGGCCGTCAAGGGGCCGACGTTGCATTGCTGGTGCGTCGGCTACGAGAACGTTTACAGGCCGATCGCCTAGTTTGTATTGGTACATCGGCCACTATGTCGAGTACGGGAAGTCTGACTGATCGCAACAAAACAGTGGCAGAGGTAGCTAGCAAGCTTTTTGGTACGTATATCTCTGAGCAAGACATCATTGGTGAAACGCTTGAACGAGTGACAGATCCATCGATGGATGTTGCTGCTGTGCAGGCAAGTTTGGCAGAGGCAGTTACCCGTACCCTGTTTGAATGGAATGACTTTAAGGCATTTCAGGTCGATCCTTTAGCGATCTGGGTTGAATTGAATCTTGGTATTGAATTACCTAGCAACGAGCCCCCTCGCCGTGCAAAGCCAATGACTATTCAAGCTGCCAGTGAAAAATTGGCTAGAGATGCTGGCTGCGAAATTGAGACCGCACGAACCGCTCTACAGCAGTTCCTAGTCGCTGCACATGACATCAGAACACCTCAAGGACGGCCACCTTTCGCGTTCAAATTGCACCAGTTTATTAGCGGTCCGGGTAAGGTTCTCACCACGCTTGAAGGGCAGGGCATTCGTCATGTCACATTAGATGCTCAGCGTTTTGCACCAGGCCGGCAGGAAGAAGGCGCTCAACTCTATCCTGTCCATTTTTGCCGAGACTGTGGACAAGAGTACCTACCGGTTTGGCAATCAAAACGGCAGCCAATAAGTTATACACCGCGCGAAATTGATGACATTAGCGCAGAAGATAACGAAGACGTTTTTTATGGCTTTCTGTGTCCTGCCACCTCGAATTTGTCCTATCGTGGCGATCTTGAAACTCTGCCAGAAACATGGCTCGATCTGAGTCGCGACCAACCTAAGATCAAACAGAACTACAAAAAAGCGATGCCATGTCCCATTCAGGTTGATGTTCAAGGCAAGCAGGGACAAGGTGAATCATTTTGGTTCATTCCCGGGAAATTCCGCTTTTGTCTGAACTGTGGGCAACTGCATGAAGCGCACGGTAAAGATATTAACCGTCTGGCAAGTCTTTCAGGCGAGGGACGTTCATCTGCTACCACCATTCTGACATTAAGCGCATTGCGCCAACTCTTCGAAGACACTGAGCCAACGAACGGCCAACCTGATCCGCGCAAGTTGCTTGGGTTTACCGACAACCGGCAAGATGCAGCGCTACAGGCAGGGCATTTCAACGATTTTATTTTTTTGCTGACTTTACGCGCCGGTCTTATTGGTGCTTTGCAAGACAATAATGGCGTATTGTCTGAAGAACAATTATCGGATGCTGTTTTTAAAGCACTGGGCTTTGATCGAGTTGATGAGAGCATTTTGGTTGAATACCTACGCACCCCCAAGCTCATGGGGTTCGCGCAGAAAGAGGCACAACGCACCTTGCGTTATATTATTGCGTACCGTCTGTTGCGCGATCTCCGGCGTGGTTGGCGATTCAATAATCCTAACTTGGATCAATTAGGTTTACTGGCAATCAACTACCGCCATTTGGATGAGTTTTGTGCCGATAATGCTGTGTTTGCCAACACAAAAAATGGCACATTGGCTACTTTGAATGCTTCACATCGAGAACAGCTGTACCGACTGGTTTTCGATACGATGCGTCGAGGGCTTTGCCTTGAGACGCGCTATCTCAACCCCGACGAACAAGACAAGGCTCGAACCAGCGCCTTCGCATACCTCAATGATCGTTGGGCCTTCTCCGCAGATGAACAACTGGAAACCGCGAAATGTCTCATCCTTGGTAAACGACCCCAATCTAATAAAGGCAAATCAAGAACAGACTTGATCACTGGTGGGCCTCGGTCGCGCTTGTTACGCGATGTGAAAGCCGCCCCGTTCTGGAAAGAAACCGCTTTTGCTGGACAGGTTGCAAGCTGGAAAGATTCAGAGTGGGTTGAATTAGTCGAAGCCTTACTGCAGGCTGCTATGCTTTATGGCTATGTGCAGAAGCAGGCGCTTGATCAACAATTGGTAGGGTGGCGCCTGAATGCTGCTGTGCTTGATTGGGTGTTACCCAATACCTTAATGAATGAAGAAGATTCCCGTACTAATCCATTCTTCCGTTCCCTCTATTGGAATATCGCTGAGTTACTGCGCCAGCAAAATCATCCACTCTTCGATTTTGAGGCGCAGGAACACACAGCCCAAGTTGAGGCTGGACGACGTCAGCTACTTGAACAACGTTTTCGTTATACCGACAAGGATCGTAAGGAATGGGCAGAGAACCCTGCACATGAAGTGCCCCTTGAGCGATTACCTGTGATGTTCTGTTCGCCCACGATGGAACTGGGCGTTGATATTTCTGCACTCAATACCGTATATCTGCGCAATGTTCCGCCTACACCAGCCAATTATGCTCAACGCAGTGGTCGTGCGGGTCGCTCGGGCCAACAAGCTTTGGTGATTACCTACTGTGCATCGTTAAGTCCGCATGATCAATGGTTTTTCCAACACGCCAGCGATATGGTGCATGGCATTGTACGTGCCCCGACATTGGATCTAGCCAATCGTGATTTGGTCGAGAGCCATCTACAGGCGGTATGGCTGGCTAATACGCAGATTGCTCTTGATGTCAGTATTTCCCCTATGCTCGATCTTGATCAACCAGAAAAGCCATTACTTAAGTCTTACCATGATGCGCTAAACGATCCAGACGTGGCCCAACGTGCTCAGAAAAGTGCGATGCGTGTCATTGCCCAATTACAGGATGAATTGACTGGGAGTGATTGGTTCAAACCCGATTATGTCCAGAAAGTGATTGAACGAGCGCCTCAAGCTTTTTCCGAGGCACTTGAACGTTGGCGTGTGTTGTTCGATGCCACCCGCACGCAAATGAAGATGGCTGACCAGATTATTAGAAGCCATACGGCATCGCACAGTGAGCGCCAGAATGCACAACGTCGTTACGGGGATGCTGCACGGCAATATGCCGTACTGCTGAAAACAGGCAATAGCCAAAATAACGATTTTTATACCTATCGTTATCTCGCCAGCCAGGGTTTTCTACCTGGCTACAACTTCCCACGTTTGCCTCTAATGGCATGGATTCCTGCACACGCAGGGGCATCTGCTAATAGCAAGAATGATGAGGGCAGCATGGTCAGTCGCCCGCGCTTTTTGGCTTTGTCGGAGTTTGGCCCGCGCAGCTTGATTTACCACCAAGGGCGTATGTATCGCGTGGTGCGTGCCAAACTGAATGTCGGCTCGGCTGATCATATTTCTGGCAACAGCCAACTTGCCACCCTCTCCTCGCGGGTTTGTAGTCAGTGCGGCTATGGTCATCTAGGCACGCTCGGCGGTGGCGAACCCTTGGACAATTGTTGTGAAAACTGTGGTGCACTGCTGACTGACCATGATTGGGTGCGTGAGTTGTATCGTATTGAAACGGTTGAAACAGTCGCTGTAGAGCGAATTTCTGTCAATGATGAAGACCGCCAGCGTCAGGGATTTGAGTTGCAAACTACCTATCGTTTTCTGCCCGGTCCCGATGGCATGATTCAACAGCGCAAAGCTGAGGTGAAGCAAGGCGAGGAAATATTAGCTGAGTTGACTTATGCGTCTGCGGCACGTTTGTGGCGTATCAATCGTGGCTGGCGCCGGCGCAAGAACAAAGAGCAACTGGGGTTTTACATCAATCCCATCACCGGCACTTGGAGTAAACAGGATGAACCGGGCGGTGATGATGCCGACGGCACAGATGAAGGTCTTGTCGATAAAGTACCAAACCAGCGAATTGTTCCTTTTGTTGAAGATCACCGCAATTTGCTGATTTTGGCACCCATACATCCCTTATCAATTGAGGCGATGGCTACTTTGCAAGCTGCGCTCAAACGTGGTATCGAGATGACCTTTCAAATTGAAGAATCCGAGCTGGTTGCTGAACCGCTTCCTAGAATAGACCAGCGTCGTGCGCTGATGTTTTATGAAGCTGCCGAGGGGGGGGCTGGTGTGCTCACACGCATCGCCAGCGATCCCGCCAGCTTGGCGCAGGTTGCCAACAACGCACTCAAACTGCTGCACCACAACGCTCCGCAGGGGGCATGGAAGCTTGAGGACTTGCCTGCGTTGGAGCAAACCAATGATCTAGGTAACCGGATTTGTGAAGCGGGTTGCTATCAATGTTTGCTTTCCTATTTCAACCAGCCTGACCACGAGAATATCAACCGGCGCAATATCGATGCACTGAAGGTATTGGTAGCGTTGGCTAATGCTGAAGTGAAGCCGAAATCAGTTTCTCCAGCAGTGGCCGAAACGATACCAAAAAATGATCGTTTTCAGCACTGGCTTGATACTTTAACCACAGCAGGTTTACGCCTTCCTGAGGCTACACAAGTTCCTGTCAACGGAGGGACTGCCATTGCTGCTGGCCAATACAAGTCTGCTCGTGCATTGGTGTTTCTTGATCATATTGACCCTGATACGACTGCCCTGATGACCGATAAGGGCTGGCAAGTGCTGAACTTCTCCGACCCATCGCAATGGCAAGCGCAGTTTGCTGCGTATCCCGATGTGTTCGGCAACCATGAGAAAACACAATGACCCAGCTTGAACACGATTTCATGCCCGGCAACCTGGTTCGTGCCCGTGGGCGCGAATGGGTAGTGCAAAGCGAATCCCGCCGTGACTGGCTGCGCCTGCGCCCGCTCGGTGGCGCGGACGATGACACCATCGCCCTGATCCCTGAGCTCGAGCTGCAGCCCGTTGAACCTGCCACCTTTCCTTGGCCACAGCCCGAACAGGCAGGCAACCATGCGGCAGCATTGCTGCTGCGGGATGCCTTGCGCCTGAAGCTGCGGGCGGGCGGCGGCCCATTCCGTTCGTTTGGCAATATCGCCGTGGAGCCGCGTGGTTACCAGTTGGTGCCCTTGTTGATGGCGCTACGCCTGACCACCGTGCGACTTCTCATCGCCGACGACGTCGGTATCGGTAAAACCATCGAAGCCGGGCTGATCGCTCGTGAGCTGATGGATCGTGGCGAGATCGCCAGCCTCGCGGTGCTTTGCCCGCCGCACTTGGTTGAGCAATGGCAAAGCGAACTGGAAACCCGCTTTAACTTGCAAGCGGTTGCGCTGACATCGGCGTCGGCCGCGCGCATCGAACGCGACATTCCTCATGGCGTCAGCCTGTTCGATCACTACCCGGTCGTGGTGGTGAGCCTTGATTACATCAAGAGCGAGCGTCACCGCGAACACTTTCTGTTCATCGCACCGGAGTGCGTGATTGTTGACGAAGCCCACACCTGCGCCAGCAGCGGTGCCGGCAAACAACTGCGCTTCGAGCTATTGCAGCGCTTGGTCAAGGATGACGAGCGGCACCTGATCTTGCTCACCGCCACCCCTCACTCCGGTGACGAGGCGGCTTTTTATAACCTGCTGTCCTTGCTCGATCCGCGCTTTGTCGCACTGCAGAACAGAACCTCTGCCAGCGATCCGCTCCGCCAAGAACTGGCACGGCATTTTGTTCAACGTCGTCGTAAAGACATCGCCGAATGGCAAGCCGAAACCGGTGATGGCCGTGGCTTTCCCCGCCGCATGAAGACCGAGGTCACCTACAAACTGAGCGGGGACTGGGGTGCCTTCTTCGATTCAGTGCAGGACTATTGCCGCGAACTGGCTGAAAACATTGAGCGCGAAGGCGAAGGCCGTGGTCGCCTCATCTGGTACGCCACGCTCGCCCTGTTGCGTTGTGTCGCCTCGTCACCTGCCGCCGCCGTCAAAGCACTGACCACACGATTGGATGGCAGCTTCGACAGCATTCACTTGTTGGCTGATGAACGTTTACACGATGGCGAAACTGATGATCTGGACAGCAACGATTTAGAGCCACCGGCGCAACTGGAAGAAGCCAGTCGTCTGTTGACGTTGATTCAAGAAGCACAGCGTCTTTCTGGTCAAGCTGGAGACCCTAAGCTAGCTACGCTGATTTCTCACATTGCAACACTGCTGAAAGACGGTTATCACCCCGTTGTGTTTTGTCGCTACATTGCTACTGCTCACTATGTTGCCGAACACCTACGCAAAGTATTTCCCAAAGCCACTATTGAATCTATCACGGGTGAATTGATGCCCGAAGAGCGGCGTGAGCGAGTCGAAGCAATGGAAGAGGGCGAACCACGCATTCTGGTGGCTACCGATTGCTTGTCAGAAGGTATTAACCTGCAACATCTGTTTACCGCTGTCATTCACTACGATTTAGCTTGGAATCCCACCCGTCACGAGCAACGGGAGGGCCGAGTTGATCGTTTTGGCCAGCAGGCAGCCGAGGTGCGTTGCACCATGCTCTATGGGCAGGATAACCCTGTGGATGGGTTTGTGCTGAATGTGATTTTGCGCAAGGGCGAAACCATCCAAAAAGAGTTGGGTGTGTTGGTACCGATGCCGGAGGACGAAGCCCGCATCAATCAGGCGCTGGTCAAAGCGGCACTCATGAAGCGCAGCGACAGCCGTCAACCGGCTCAAGGCAGTTTTGATTTTGGTGAGCCAGAGCGTATTCTCGCGCCGCTACAAGCCCAGTGGCATGATGCACTAGAGAAAGCCAAAGCCAATCGCACCGTCTTTGCCCAGCGTCGGATTCGGCCAGATGAGGTATTACCAGAATGGCAAAAACAGCAGGAAGCATTAGGTACCCAAGCCGACGTCCAGCGTTTTGTACAAAGTGCCTGCACCCGCCTCAATGCCCCGCTGGAACCTACACGAAAGCAGCAGTATCGCTTTTTGCCGCAGCACTTGCCCGAAGCTCTGCGCCAACGACTGGCCGATGACGGCATCGACAAACCCCTGTTGCTCAATTTCAATGAGCTACACCGCAGCCACCCGCTGGTCTGTGTGTTGGCTGAACATCTGCTGGAGACCAGCCTAGCCACCGATGGCCAAAGCGCTGGCATTGCCGCACGCTGTGCCGCCACCCTCACTGATGCGGTCGAGGTGGTTACCATCATTTACCTGCTGCGCTTGCGTCATCAATTGGGCTATGTGCGCCGCCGCCAACCTTTCCAGATGATGGCCGAAGAAACCGTCGCGCTGGCTGTTGTTGGCCGCAACAATCCGCAATGGTTGAGTGACGACAGCGTCAGCCGTCTGCTCGAATGCAAGCCCACTGGCAACCTGCCACCAGAAACCATCCAACGCGAAATCCGTACCGCGCTGGACTTTCTGCAAAGCCACCCACAGCAATTGCAAACCTTGGCTACTCAGCGTGCCGAGACGCTACTGGCCGACCATCAGCGAGTACGACAAGCTGCCCGTGATGTGGGGCAATACAGCGTCAAGGCGTGTTTACCTGTGGATGTGATGGGCGTGTATGTGTTGCTGCCTGACGAGTTGTAACCGGCGGCCACAAGAGATAAGAACATGAGAAAACTCCGTAAAAACCAAGCCGCGCTCAACCTGCCAACCTTGACGCTTGAAGGTGGCTTGTTTCTGCCCGATCAGTTAGAAAAAGCCGCACTCGGTAGCGCACAATGGCAAACCGAAGCTGACTACAGCATACCCAAGGGGCTCAAGCTTAAAGACGACTATAGCCGTGCCTTTCAGATTGCTTGTGCTCAGTGGAGGCATTTTGCTGCCCAACTTGAGCGAACAGATATCAATGCCGCTGAACTGACACATACCTTTGTGAAGGAACTGCTGCGCGACGTCTTCGGCTATACCAACTTGCAGCCTTGCACCGGCATCGCCTTGGGTGAAAGACATTATCCGATCAACCTAATAGCCGGCAGTGTACCGGTGGTCGTTGTACCTCATACCTTGGCCTTGCATGAACCCGACCCCCGCTTTGCCATCATTGGTTCGGGTAGTCGTAAGAAGTCTGCTTTTATGCTGACTCAAGAATTTCTCAATGCCAGTACCGATCATCTATGGGGAATGGTCTGTAATGGCAAAACCCTGCGCCTGTTGCGTGATGCGGCCACACTGACCCGCCCCAGCTTTCTGGAAATTGACCTTGCTGATTTACTCGGTGGTCAGCGTTATGCCGAGTTTGCCAACGTCTGGCGCTTGCTACATGCCAGCCGATCCGCAGGTAACCCCACGGAATGTGTCTGGGAAAAATGGCGGGCGGCTGGACAAGAAGAAGGCACCCGCGTGCGCGACGGCCTGCGCCAAGGCGTAACCGATGCTTTGCTGATTCTGGGCGAAGGTTTTATCCAGCATTCGGCCAACGATGCTTTGCGTAGCGCACTGCACAACGGTGAATTGACCAAAGACGCCTATTTTCAACAACTGCTGCGGCTGATCTATCGCTTAATTTTTATCTTTAGTGTTGAAGAGCGTGGTTTGTTACATCCGAAAGACGAGAGCCCACAAGCTCAAACTGCCCGCCGTGCCTATGCCGAAGGCTATGCTGTGGGCCGTTTGCGCGATTTATGTCTAAAGCGCCGTGCCCGCAATCGTTTTGACGATCATTGGCAAGCGCTGCGCATCGTCTTCAAGGGCCTGAGCGACGGTGAGCCGCGCTTGGCATTGCCCGCCCTCGGTGGACTGTTTGCCACTAGCCAGTGTCCGGCACTCGACGCCGCCAGTCTCGATAATGCCCACCTGTTGGCCGCCATGCAAAACCTGCGCTGGGCCAGCCACAAGGGTGTGCTCGCGCCGGTGGACTACCGCAATATGGGGCCGGAAGAACTGGGCAGCGTCTATGAAAGTCTGTTGGAGTTGGTGCCAGAGATTGATTTGCCAGCTCGCAAGTTCGGTTTTGTTGGCTTGACCAGCGAGGGTAGCACCGCCGGTAATGCTCGCAAGCTCACCGGCAGTTATTACACCCCTGATTCGCTGGTGCAGGAGCTGATCAAGTCTGCACTCGACCCGGTGATTGAACAGCGTATTGCTGCACAACCCGAATCACCCGTTGAAGCCTTGCTTGCTATTCGAGTCATCGACCCTGCCTGTGGCAGTGGTCATTTTCTGTTGGCCGCCGCACGCCGCCTGGCGGAAAAGCTCGCACAGCTGCGGGCAACCGATGGCGAACAAACCGAACAGGACTTCCGCCACGCCCTGCGCGAAGTGGTCAGCCGCTGCATTTTTGGTGTGGATCGCAACCCCATGGCTATCGAGCTGGCTCGAACTGCACTGTGGCTGGAAGGCTTTGAAGAAGGGCGCCCCTTGGGCTTTCTCGACCACCACCTGCAAGTGGGTGATGCTCTCTTGGGGCTGACTGACCTCAAGGCGCTGGAGCTGGGCATTGCCAAAGATGCCTTCAAGCCGCTTTCGGGTGACGATAAGGAAGTCTGCAAACAGCTCGCCAAGGCCAACGCTGCGGCGCTCAAACAGTTTGATAAAGACTTCCAGCGCAAACAAGCTTTGCTGGATTTGAGCGATGCCCAATTGCTTAAAGGGCTACAAACGCTCGAAGCCCTACCGGAAAACAGCACAAAAGAGATTGCCACTAAAGAAGCTGCCTACCGTAGGTTCCTAGAGCAAGCCAAAACCAGCCGACTGGCACACGCTGCCGATTTGCTCGTCGGTGCCTTTCTATTGCCAAAACGAGAAGGAGATGAAGCGCTCATCCCCACTAGCGCCACGCTATATCTCACTTTGCTGGGTGATGCCTTATCTAGCCAACAACAAGACGCTCTTGTTGATGCGCGAGCAGCATGCACAGAAGCGCGGGTGCTGCACTGGCCCTTGGCGTTTCCGCAGGTGTTCGCCAGTGGCGGTTTTGACTGCGTGCTGGGTAATCCACCGTGGGAAATTGTTCAAAATCGCGACGATGCTGCGGATGAATACTTGCACGAACGCCAGAAAAAATGGTTTGCCGTAGGAATCTACTCGGTGCTATCTGGGCGTCGTGACTTGTACAAACTTTTCATAACGATTATTCCCTCCCTCTTGAATAAATCTGGTCGATGTGGGTTCGTGCTGCCTATTGGTTTTATGTTTGAAGATGATTGCGGTGATCTCAGGAAAAGCCTATTCGATTCTGGTTCGGTAATATCCGTTTTGCATTTACAGAATGCTCAGAAGAAATTCTTTCCAGATGTCCACGCAAGCTATAGATTCCTTGCTTTGACCTTTTCTCGGGAACAGGTACGTCACCATAAATTCAGTACGGTTGTGAAATCCCCAGCTGAACTTGAGGCAGTACCATGGTGCGAAATTACACGCGATCAATTTGACGCGGTAATTGGCAAAGAGAGGAGCGCTGTTATATTTAACAGTCAGGCTCAAGCCAATGTTCATGGCGTACTCGTATCGAAATTGCTGAAGCTCAAGCAGCTTGGTTATCGAGTTGTCGCTGAGTTTCATGCGTCGTCAGACAAAGAGTTACTTGGTGTTCGTCGCCAATCGGAAGACGACTGGACATTATTGAAAAATGGAAGCTTCCATCACTTCAGTCCAAGATTTGGACCCACAGAAAAGTGGGTCAGCAAAATCAATGTTCAAGAGCGTCTATTGAGGAAGGGGCTAGACCCTGAGGTCTGGATTGACCACCCAAGATTGGTCTTTAGAGATATCGCCCGGAATGATGACACGAGAACTTTAATTCCATGCCTTGTTCCGCCTGGCTTTGTTTCAACTTATGACGCGCCAATGATTGTTCCTGTAGATACGAAACAGCAGACAGATTTGGCGTTGGCATTCTACGCAGGATATTTAACATCATTTTTTGCTGATTTTATTATTCGCCCTTATGTGGATAAGCACATAAAAGGGTATGTGCTGGCTCATGTTCCGATCCCTGAGTTCGTTCCAGATAACCCGCTTATGTCTAGTGCCGCAGAGCTTGCTCTCTCCCTTGCAAGGGATAGTTGGCTTACTCATGACCAGGACCCGCCTTCGGTTTCAATATATAGCCATCCACATAGAGTCGCTCTCGAAGCAATGTACTTGCAGTTAGTTGGTGTGGCACGTGATGAAGTCCAGAAAGTATTTTCTGGATTCGGCAGCATCCAAGCTGATGAGATGGCCAGGTACAAGGAATACCGCACGCAACGGCTGGTGCTGGAAGCGTGGGATAAATTGGAAACAGGAGAATTGCACTGATGCTGACTTCTTTGCACATGAAAAACTTCAAGGCCTGGAAGGATACCGGCCCCATTCAACTGGCACCTCTAACGGTGATCTTTGGTGCCAATAGCGCGGGCAAGAGCAGCTTAGGCCATCTGTTGCTGGCGCTCAAACAGACCACTTTATCGGCAGATCGAAAACGCCCGCTTCATTTGGGCGACGATAATGCCTTGATTGATTTGGGCACATTTGCTGAATGCTTACACAATCATAATTTACAAAATGCGTTGGAGTTTGAGCTTGGATGGAAAATTCCCGGAAAGGAACTGGAAGCGCGTGATCCACTCAGTAATAAAAAATTTACGGGTGATGAATTAACGCTTTCGGTCACTATTTCGGCGGATGCGAAAGAGCAGCCCAGAGTGGACAAGCTGACTTATCAACTCTTGCGTAACTGTGAAAATCAACTCGCTGTGGCTTACAGCCGGGACGAGAAAGGGCGACATGAAATTACTTCTGGCGAATATAAATTCGTGCGCAATACTGGGCGTATCTGGCCGCTAGATGACCCCGATAAGTTTTATCGGATTTCTGACCAAAGCCGTGCTCGATTCCAAAATGCTGAATTTTTATCTGACTTTGCACTTAACACTGAATCCGCATTGAACAGCCTTTACTATCTCGGCCCCCTGCGAGAGCACCCTAAACGTATCTATTCGTGGTCTGGCGAAACGCCAGAAAGCGTTGGTCAAAAAGGTGAGTTTGCCGTTGCCGCCATTCTGGCGGCTAGTGCGCAAGACCGGAAACTTAATCGTGGGCCTAAAAAGCACCTAACCCGCTTTGATGTCTTTATCGCGCAGTGGCTTAAAGATTTGGGGATCATAGAAAGCTTTGAAGTGAAGCCTGTAGCTGAGGGTCGAAAGGAATATGAGGTCGTGGTCAAAACCCACGCCACAGCAAGCGAAGTAAAAATTACCGACGTCGGCTTTGGCGTGTCGCAGGTTTTACCTGCTCTTGTTCAGGCTTTCTATTGCCCCCCAAACTCGACCATTTGGATGGAGCAACCAGAAATTCATTTGCATCCTCAGGTGCAGGCCGAGCTTGCTGATGTGTTTATTTCCGCCACACAGGCCCGCGAAAATGGCAAAGAGCGCAATGTACAGCTAATTGTCGAAAGTCATTCCGAACATTTTCTCAATCGCCTGCAACGCCGCATCGCCGAAGGCATCGTGGCACCGGAAGACGTGGCTGTCTACTTCTGCCGTCGCGCAGGTTCCGCCACCGAACTGGAGCCGCTACGCCTGAATATGTTTGGCGAAATCGAGAATTGGCCTGAAAACTTTTTCGGCGACGAAATGGCGGATATTGCTGGCCGTACCCTGGCGGCGATGCAGCGTAAGAAAGAACTCGCCAAGGAGGCTGCCAATGATGCGGGCGGTCATTGATACCAATGTGCTGTTGGTTGCCAACGGACAGCATCCCGATGTATCTGCCGATTGTGTCACCGCCTGCGTACAACGCTTGCAAGCCATGGAGAAGGCTGGCACAACCGTCATTGATGATGGCTTCCGCATTCTGGGTGAATACCAAAACAAAACCAGCCTCAATCCACCAAAAGGTGTTGGCGATGTGTTTCTGAAATGGTTGCTACGCCAAGCTGGAAACCCGGCGCGAGTGGAGCAAATTTGCCTTACCGAGTTAGCCGAAAATGAGTTCGTCGAATTTCCGGATGCAGCTTTGCAACCCGCGTTTGATGCACCAGATCGGAAATTTGCGGCAGTCGCTCACTGCCATCCAGAAAAACCACCTATATGGCAGGCAGCAGACTGCAAATGGTTGGACTGGTGGCCTGCCTTGCAGGCCAAGGGGGTTCGTGTGGAATTTCTTTGTCCCGAGGATGCTTGCGGGTTTTATCGCAATAAGTTCCCCGGTAAACCACTGCCTGCATTGCCGGATTGAGCCATGACCGACTTCTTCCGTTTCCCCCATACACCCCACCTGGCCTGGCTGGGTGAAGGTTCGCCGCGTGACGACAAGGTGCTGTCGCCCAATGAGGTGACGGCACTGCTGGCGGGTGATGTGCTGGTGGAGGAAAAGCTGGATGGGGCGAATGTGGGATTTTCTCTCGCCCCAGATGGCAGCCTGCGTGCGCAAAACCGGGGGCAGTATCTGGCGGAGCCCCACGCCGGGCAGTTCGCCCGTTTGCCTGCGTGGCTGGCGCAGCATGGTGACGCACTGCGTTCAGCACTGACACCCAACCTCATTCTGTTCGGCGAATGGTGTGCCGCACGCCACTCGCTGGATTACGCGGCATTGCCGGACTGGTTTCTGCTCTTTGATGTGTATGACCGTGCGGCAGGCCGGTTCTGGAGTAGCGCACGGCGCAATGAACTGGCAAGTGACGCGGGTTTGGTGACGGTGCCGAAAGTACAGCATGGCAAAACCACCGTGACTGCACTCAAGCAACTGGTCGCCACAACACAGAGCCAGTACCGCGAAGGCTCGCTGGAAGGGGTGGTCATCCGTCGAGAATCAGTTGACTGGTGCGAAGCTCGCGCTAAACTGGTTCGCCCCGATTTCACGCAAGCTATCGACACTCACTGGCGAAAGCGGACGATTGAGTGGAACCGAATCGAATATGAATCTATTACAACGCGCTTTAATTGAAAAAGCTGGCAACGATAACGGATTTGAACACGTGCTCGAATCTGATGGCGACACTGTCCTTCTGGCCTCTGCTCGTCATCAAAGTCGAGCTGCCGTTGTATTAGAACCCGGAGGTGGCTATCAGGTTCATTTTCACACTCCCTGCCGTGCTGTGTTGTCCCAATTACCCCCTAATTTTTCTACGGCGTCGTCAAAAATAGATTCATTCGAGATGACCACAGAAGCAGATTTGGCAACTGCCTTACGGTATGTTGCCGATGCTTCTCATGCTTATACCTTTCATCCCACAACCAACGCGTATCTACAAAGTACCCCAGAAATCACAGGTGGGCTTTGCTCAGAAACCGAGGTCGAACGACTTGTACGCCAGCGCATCGGACAAAACAAATTTCGTGATGCGCTGATAGCCTATTGGGAAGGGGCTTGCGCTGTAACGGGGGTTGCCATTCCTGAAGTTTTGCGTGCCAGTCACGCCAAACCGTGGGCGCAGTGTGACAGTGATGCCGAACGTCTCGATGTATTTAATGGTTTTCTACTCAGCGCCAATTTAGATGCACTTTTCGATCGTTTTCTGATTAGCTTTGATTCCTGTGGTGTTTTGTTGGTATCTCCTCGATTCACTCCACAAGATTTACATGCCCTTGGCTTGTTTGCAGGTATGAAACTGCGTTGGATTGAATCATCCCATCAGCCCTACCTCGAATTTCATCGTACCCAGTTTCAGCGGGTTTTTGATAGCTAAAACTTGTCTGCTGCTTCCCCCGATACAGCCCTCTTGCCTTTCGCAATAGGGCTTTTTTATTGCCTTGGTCACTGGTTTTTCGTTCGTGGAACGGGGAATGTTTCACGTGAAAGAAATAATAGAGATGGATATCCAAGAATACATGCGTGGAATTGGTGAGGCGGCGCGGGCGGCCAGTCGTGAATTAGCGCGGGCTGATACCAATCGAAAAAACCAAGCTTTACATGCGATTGCCGATGCGATTGAACGGGAACGAAAAAGTTTACTTGATGCCAATGCCGACGATGTGACGGCTGCCTTGGCTGAAGGCTTAGCACCAGCAATGGTGGATCGGCTGACATTGAACGACAAAATCATCAGTTCAATGGCCGAAGGCCTGCGGCAAATTGCAGCCTTGCCTGATCCCATTGGCGAAATGACGGATTTTGCTTATCGTCCTTCGGGGATTCAGGTTGGCAAAATGCGGGTGCCACTTGGGGTGATCGGGATCATTTATGAAGCACGCCCTAATGTCACGGCGGATGCAGCAGGGTTATGCCTCAAATCCGGCAACGCCACCATTCTGCGCGGCGGCTCTGAAGCCATTCGTTCTAACCGTGCGATTGCGGCTTGTGTGCGAGAAGGTTTGACTAAGGCAGGTTTGCCTGCGACAGCGGTGCAAGTGGTCGATACCACCGACCGCGCCGCAGTGGGGCAACTGATTACCATGCCTGAATATGTCGACGTGATTGTGCCACGCGGCGGTAAGGGCTTGATCGAACGCATTAGCCGCGAAGCTAGAGTGCCAGTGATTAAGCACTTAGACGGTAATTGTCATGTGTATATTGATGACACTGCTAACCCAGAAAAAGCAATTCGGGTGGCGGTAAATGCAAAAACACAGCGTTTTGCACCATGTAACACCATGGAAACGCTATTGGTGCACGAGGCGTTTGCTGCTTATCTCCTGCCAAAATTAGCGCCAATGTACTGGGAAAAAGGCGTTGAATTGCGTGGTTGTCCGCGTACCTTAGCGATTTTGGTCGATGAGCGAATGAAGGCGGCAACGGAGGAAGATTGGTTCACTGAATATGCGGCACCGATTCTTGCGATCAAAGTGGTGAAAGACTTGGACCATGCGATTGAACATATCAATCACTATGGCAGCCACCATACCGATTCGATTATCACCGAAGACTATAGCCGTGCTCGTCGTTTCTTGCGTGAGGTGGATTCTTCCAGTGTGATGGTCAACGCCTCGACACGCTTTGCCGATGGCTTTGAATATGGCCTTGGTGCAGAAATTGGGATTTCCACTGACAAGATTCATGCGCGTGGCCCAGTCGGTTTAGAGGGATTAACCAGCCAAAAATGGTTGGTATTTGGTGATGGGCAAATCCGCGAATGACACCTTTGGCTGCACATCCTTTACGCCAACTGTTAAATGATGAAGCCCACGCACGGCCGGCGCTGCCTATTGCAGGGCCGGCGCGTTTATCTTCCATCGTATTGTGGTCGGATACGGTGGGCGAAGCGGAATGGCTTGATCTGCAACAGTTAACCCAACGATTGGGATTGCCCAATCCCGAACCTCATGCAGTGCAATATCAAGCCCGTGTTGGCCCTTTGACGCTCAATTGGAGCCTACATACCGAGTTTGTGCGCTACACCTTTATCTTGCCCGAAATAGGCTGTAATCCATTTAGTGATACTGCTTTGGCCGCGGTGCCTGCCGATTGGCTAGCCGAGCTGCATGGTGAGCTATTGGTGGGGTTACATGCGGTGATTGTCCCTGCCCATCCCTCAGAGGATTGGCGGACACAGGTAGGGCATTGGTTTGATCCTCAAGACCTGATTGGGGCAGAAATTGGCGATCAGAGCGGGGTGGCATTAACCGACTTACGCTTACATCCCGATCCAAACTTAGGATTGGGGTTTACCCGTTTGGCGGTGTTAGACCGTGGCATGGGAGAGCGTCAGTGTGGCCGGATGGTAAGCCGACTGATTGAAATTGAAAGCTACCGCATGTTGGCATTATTGGCGTTACCGATTGCTAAAACAGAAATGCGCCGATTGGATGAGTTGGGCATGGCGATGCGTGCTATTACCGCCCGTCTTGATGATGGACAACGCGAAGATGGCAGTTTATTGGCCGAATTAACCTCTCTCGCGGGTCGATTGGAAGATGCGATTGCTTCATCACAATATCGTTTTTCTGCCGCACGCGCCTATTATGCTTTAGTAGAGCGGCGGATTGATGAACTGCGTGAAAGCCGTATTGCCGGCCTACAGCCATTTCATGAGTTTACCGAACGCCGTTTGGCCCCCGCGATGGCAACCTGTGACACGGTATTGGGGCGACAAGATCGGCTGGCGATGCGGCTGACCCGCGCCACGGCCCTGTTGCGGACTCGGGTTGAGATTGAACAAGAAAAGCAAAACCAACAATTACTCGCTTCAATGGATAAACGCGCTGCATTACAACTGCGCTTACAAGAAACAGTTGAAGGGTTATCGGTTGGGGTGTTGAGTTATTACGCAGTGGGTTTGTTGAGCTATGGCTTTAAAGCAGCGAAAGCGGCAGGTCTGCCGATCAATGCAGATTTGGCGACTGGATTGGCAATTCCTGTGGTGTTAGCGACCTTCTGGTTGGGTATGCGTCGCATTCGGCGTCACCTCGGTCACTGACAAACCTTTGCCCACTTTCCACGAGGGGAATTACTTTGAAAACAACTGCTTGGTTATCGCGTTGCTCGGTTTTTACCAAACTCGCTTTATTAGTTGGCCCACCGATTATTGGTCTAACTTTATTAACTGGCCATAGCACATGGCAACGCTATCAAGAGTGGCAAGTCAGTGTCAGTGCAGCGATGGAAGTCGAAACCGTGCGCGCTGCCAGTCAGCTGGTCCACACGTTGCAAGCCGAGCGTGGTTTAAGTAATGGCTATTTGAATGGCAAGGCGGAAACCTTGCCTGAACCGTTGCGCCAAGCACGTGCTGCAACTGATCAGGCGATTGCGGCTTTTTCCGCTGTGGCAAAACATCCAGCGGCACAACAAGAAGCACAAGCGGTAAGTGCTTTGTTGGCGCGGCGCGGTGAAATTGAACAACGCCGTCGCCCTGCGCCCGAAGTCTTCACCGATTACTCAAACCGGATCGATGGTTTATTTACCCTGTTGGCCAATCTAGGCAACCAAGTGGGCGATTTAACCTTCTATCACAGCACGGTCAGCTTATTGGCGTTATCCTGTGAAAAAGAATTTGCTGGTCGTGAGCGTGGGTTTATCAATGGCGTATTGGCTGCCGGCAGTTTTACCACCCCAGCGTTAATCCAAGCCAGTGGCTTTGTGGCACGGCAAACGCAATGTGCTGCTGATTTTGCTCGCTATGCTGATCAAGACATCATGGTGGCTGCTAAGACGCTACAAGACAGCCCAGTCAATACGCAGTTTCTACAGCTACGCAGCCAAGTGTTTGCCATCGGCCCTAATGAACCACAACAACTGGCTCCGCCACAGTGGTTTGGTGCGGCTTCGGCTCGTATCGATGCCATGAAAGCGTTGGAAGGGCAGCTATTAGACCAACTGGCACAACAGCTATTGAGCAAATCAGAGCGTATTGAACGCCAGATGTTGTTGAACGGCCTTGGCAGCCTCACCGCCTTGGCCTTATTGCTGTGGTTGAGCTGGGGCATTATGCACAATCTCCGCAGTCGCCTCCGCCGCTTGGAGCAACTGATGCGAACCATGAGCCAAACTCTCGATCTTGCGCCACGGGTGGATGTACGCGGTAAAGATGAAATTGCCTCGATGGGACAAGCCTTTGATGTGCTGGTGGATAACTTTGGTCGGACGTTATTTGAAGTGAAACAAAGTGCACATCAACTTGCTACCGCTGCTGGGGATATGGAGCATTTATCCGAGCGTGCTGCTCACAGTGCATCGGTGCAAAGCGATGCCTCAAGTAGCCTAGCGGCGGCTGTCGAAGAAATGACTGCTGGTATTCGTTCGGTGCGAGAAAATGTCCATGAAACGCGCTTAGTGTCTGAGAAAATGCAATCGCATACCCAAGCTGGAGAGGGAGAAATTCAACACTTGGCCGCCGCCTTGGCCAGCACGGCGGTGGCAGTGGAAACTGCAGCTAAACGGATTGAAGCCTTGGAAGGTCGCTCGCAGGCGATCAGTCAGATTGTGGTGGCGATTCATGATATTGCGGATCAAACCAATTTATTGGCTTTGAATGCGGCGATTGAAGCTGCACGGGCGGGTGAGCAGGGACGTGGTTTTGCTGTGGTGGCGGATGAAGTGCGTAAATTAGCCGAGCGAGTGAGCAAAGAAACGGTGCAGATTTCCACTCTGATTGATGCTATTCGCGGTGATACACAGCAAGCAGTGACAGAAATGAGTGATGTGCGGCAACGACTCAACGAAGGCACGGCATTAATGGGCAATTCGACGTCGTTGTTACAAGA
This sequence comes from Aquaspirillum sp., assembly GCF_055136605.1. Taxonomy (NCBI): domain Bacteria; kingdom Pseudomonadati; phylum Pseudomonadota; class Betaproteobacteria; order Neisseriales; family Aquaspirillaceae; genus Aquaspirillum; species Aquaspirillum sp. Next base: position 19,534 of record NZ_JBSQVP010000019.1, read on the forward strand.
AATTCGTGACCAAGCCACCGATACTGTCGAGCGCAGTGTGAGCAATGCTGCTGCAATGGATCAGCAAACTCAGGCCAGTTCGGATGTGGCACAAAACGTCAATCAAATTGCTGGTTTGGCTGGTGAAAGCGCCCAGATTGTAAAAGAAACGGCGCTGGTCGCTGATACGCTTAACCAAACGGCACAACAGCTAGCACAGTTGATCGACCGCTTTACACACACTTCGTCGCGACATCATTAACGCTTGTTGCCCCGTTTCCAGTATGGCGACGGGGCAAGCTTGGATCTGTTAACGGCCTGCCAATTTTTGATTACGTAGCAAGCACAGTAAATCACAGGCAATGTGCGCTGCGGCAATGGCGGTAATTTCGCTTTGGTCAAACGGTGGCGAGACTTCGACCACATCCATGCCAATTAGATTAACTTGGCCAAGTTGTCGCACAATACCCAACGCTTGGGCACTCGATAGGCCTCCGGGGACGGGGGTGCCGGTGCCGGGGGCAAAAGCGGGGTCGAGACAGTCAATATCAAAGGTGAGATAAGTGGGGTGATCGCCGACAATTTTTTGAATGCGGCGTACTGTTTCGGCTACCCCAATCTCATGCACCGTTGGCGCATCAAGGCGCGGGATGCCCATAAAATCATCGTTCCATGTCCGCAGTCCCACCTGTACCGAACGTTCAGGGTCGATTAGCCCTTCTTTGACTGCTTTGTAAAACATGGTGCCGTGGTTAAGTGAGTCGGGGTTGTCATCGGCCCACGTATCACAATGGGCATCGAAGTGAATCAGGCTCAGCGGTTTTCCATAGCGTTCACAATGTGCCACCAACAGCGGATAGGTGATGTAATGATCACCACCGAGGGTTAGCATTTTGGCACCACTGGCGAGGATCTCGCGCGCATGTTGAATAATGCTGTCTTTGATGGTCAGTGGATTGTGTGCATCAAACCAACAATCACCATAATCAATGACTGCTAAATCTTCAAACGGATCAAAACCCCAAGGAAAGGGTTTCAATTCGGCAAGTTGGACGCTGGCAGCTCGGACGGCTGCTGGGCCAAGACGGGCACCCGAGCGAAAAGTTGTGGCGAGGTCGAGCGGGATACCGCTGACTGCAACATCGACACCGTTGAGGTCGCGGCTGTAGTTGCGCCGCATAAAAGACAAAACACCTGCGTAGGTGTTTTCAATAGAGGATCCGTATAACGAGGGGCGACGGATAGCCCCGTCCCCGTACAAGGTTTGGCTCATGGCTGTTCCTCGGTGAAAAAGAACAGCCAGTGTGCCAGAAAATCAGATGTATTCCAGATCGTCGTGTTTTGGGCTGACCAATTTGCCGCAGGAAAGCGACATTAAAAACAGCGCAATCCGTTCGTGCATAATCAAGGTGTGGTTATTTTGCGTTTCAATCATGTGATAGCGCAGGCTTTCCCGCACCATGGAGGCGCCGGTGACATCAATCAAAATATCTACCTCTTCGCCCAATGCCGCCAATTCCATAAAATCTTGCGTGACAAAGACGCCATGTTCTTTTGCCAATGTAATCCCTGGCTGGTTGAGATCGAGGTCAGCCACGCCCAACACGTCGACAAAATCACATGACAGCATTTGTTTTAACAATGGGGTGCCGGTTTCCCCCGCCCCGATCATGGCAATACGAAATGCGGACATCAATCACTCCAAAGACAAAAGAAAAAACTGACCGTAACATAAAACTTTTGTCATGAAATTGATAGCTGTCAAGGTTTGCTGTCCGGATTTGGCAGTCGTCCCACGCGTAAGGTTAACGGCCAGCGTAAAGTGCGGCTGCTGGCATTACCCCATGCCTGTTCGAGTGCGGGTTCGATGATCAGCAGTGGGTCGCTGTGATGGGTGTCTTGATAGCGGCGGCTGGCCGACCACGTTGATAGATAGCCCCGTAAGCCGGCTAAAGTCCATTCAGCGGTCAGGGTAAATGGCATCGCGGGGTAATCAATAAATGGCCATTGTAGTTGGCGATAACCACTTTCCACCCACTGCCGTTGGGGTGGCCAATAACGGCCTACGACCTCGTGATAATAGTGTTGTAACACCTGATTTAATTCACCATCAGCCTCAATGTTTTGATAACACCATACAGCAATTAGGCCGTTGGGCTTGAGGACACGTTTGGCTTCAGTAAAAAACCCTTCCATATCAAACCAATGTAGCGCCTGCGCCACGGTGATTAAATCAACCGATTGATCAGCCAGCGCGGAGGCTTCGGCATGTTCGCACACATACTCGACATTATTGCGGGCGGTGGCATGGGCAAGCTGGGCGCTGCTGGCATCGGTCGCGACGACGCGCACAAAACGTTCAGCTAGCGCAATCGCGGCTTGTCCGTTACCGGTGGCAACATCCCACGCTAACTGGCGGCTTGGCGCAAGGGCCGCGAGCCAATCGAATAAAGCGGGGGGGTAGTGAGGCCGGTAGCGGGCATAATCGGAAGCTAGCGGGGAAAACTCGTCGCAAAATGACATAAAACACCATGAGCGCCAAAATAAACATGGGTATGTCATACAAAGATTTTGTCATCAGGTCAAGAAATTTGTGCGTTGAAGTCTATTTTTCTCAAAAAAAATCAAAAAAACAAAAAAAGCCGGCACTCTAGTAAAAGAGAGCCGGCCATCAAAACACACTCCGTGTCTTGCTTAAAGCAAAATCAATGCCGTTTTTGGTGATGGCGCATCATCGGGTGTTGTTGGTCGAAGATGGCTTTTTGTTCGGTGCTTAATGTGTCATAGAAGTGACGGGTTTCCGCGCTGGCTTTTTCCATGTGCGCTACATGATCGCGGGCATGTTCTAACATGTGTTCCATTTTTTCCGGTACGGTTTTTGGTTGTTCTGCATTACGCCATGCTTTGATTTTTTCTTGTTTGGCTTTGCTGTGTTCCAACATAAAGTCGGCGTAGCGTTTCCAATCGGCTTCTTGTTTGTTGCTCAATTTCAACGCGGTTTTCAATTTGTCCAACCGAGCTTGTACGGCCTCGGGTTGCATCATTTTGTGCATTTTCTCACTGTGCATCCCTCCTGCCATTGGGCCATGTTCCATTGGCGCCGCGATGCTATAGGCGGCGGGTAGGCTTAGGCCCAAGGCCAAGGCGGATGTCAGTAAGAATTGTTTGGTCTGCATGATTAAGGTCCTCCTGTTTTGTCGTGAAGATAAATTTGTAGACGAGGCCAAGCGATAAAAGTTCATTGCAGTGCGACATTTTGTCACTTCACAAATAAACATAATATCTGCCACGATATGCCAGTCTAAATGGTCATACCTTATGACCTAAAACGAAAAAATCTTGATTTATCAATGCGTATAGGACAGCTGTTATGGCAAAACCGCGCAGCTTACTGCAAGAAATCATGTGGATTGTGGTGATCAAACTGGTGGCACTGTCCATCATTTGGTGGTGTTTCATCCGCGATGTGAAGGTCGAAGTCGCGACCACCGACACCGCACAGCATCTTCTTGCTTCTCCTTCTTCCTCGGCTCAGCAACGGAGCACCCACCATGACTGAAGAATTAGTCAATCTCTCGCGGCTGCAATTTGCCGTGACTGCGATGTATCACTTTTTGTTTGTCCCGCTGACTTTGGGTATGACATGGCTGTTGGTCATTATGGAGTCGGTGTATGTCATGACAGGTAAGGTAATTTACAAAGACATGACCCGCTTTTGGGGTAAGTTATTTGGAATTAACTTTGCCTTGGGGGTGACCACTGGTATCACATTGGAATTTCAATTTGGTACAAATTGGGCGTACTACTCGCATTATGTCGGCGATATTTTCGGTGCGCCCTTGGCAATTGAAGGTTTGATGGCGTTTTTTCTCGAATCTACTTTTATCGGCCTGTTTTTCTTTGGCTGGGATCGTCTTTCGAAACCGCAACATCTGTTGGTCACGCTATTGATGGCGGTAGGCACCAATCTTTCTGCACTGTGGATTTTGATTGCTAACGGCTGGATGCAAAACCCCGTTGGGGCTGAGTTTAGCTATGAAACCATGCGAATGGAGATGGTGGATTTTGCTGCAGTGTTGTTTAACCCTGATGCACAAGCCAAGTTTGTCCACACCGTCAGTGCGGGCTATGTCACGGGGGCGATGTTTGTTCTATCGATTTCAAGCTGGTATTTGCTGAAAAAACGTGATGTGGAGTTTGCTAAAAACAGTTTCCGCATTGCAGCAGCCTTTGGCTTTGCTTCGGTGTGCTCGGTGATTGTGTTAGGCGATGAATCGGGTTATGTGGTCGGCGAGGCGCAACAAACCAAATTGGCGGCGATGGAGGCGATGTGGGAAACCGAACCAGCGCCGGCATCGTTTAACTTGATTGCGATACCCAATGAAGCAGAGATGAAAAATGACTTTGCTATTCATATCCCGTGGTTGATGGGATTGATTGGGACACGTTCGTTGGATCAGCAAATTCCCGGGATTAAAGACATTGTTGCGCATAACCGAGAGCGAATCGTTTCGGGTATCTCTGCTGTGAAAGCATTAGAACAACTGCGCCAAGATCAAAACAATGTGGCTGCGAAAGCCGTGTTTGAAAAACATAAGGCAGATTTGGGCTTTGGTTTGTTGCTGCGTAAATACACCGCAGATGTGAGTGCTGCTACGCCCGATATGATTGATCAAGCTGCGCGTTCAACGATTCCAAAAGTGGCACCGATGTTCTGGAGTTTCCGTGTCATGGTGGCCTTGGGTTTTGCCATGCTGCTGCTATTCGGTTTGGCCTTGTGGTACTCCATCAAAGGCAATTTTGCCGAAAAAACCGGCTTTTTGCGGACGGCAGTATGGTGTTTGCCGATGCCGTGGATTGCATGTGAAGTGGGTTGGTTTGTGGCGGAGTATGGTCGCCAACCGTGGACGATTTATGGTGTTTTACCGACACATCTTTCCGTGTCTACGCTGTCTCCAGCATCGTTGTATGGCTCCTTAGCAGGGTTTATTGCCTTCTATACCGTGCTCCTGATCGTGGAGATGTACTTGATGATTCGGTTTGCTAAGCAAGGCCCCGGCAGTTTAGGCACTGGGCGTTATCTCAATGAAGCAATTGCCCATTAACCACGGAGCGACAATATGGACATGGTTTTGGATTACCCAACCTTAAAAGTCATTTGGTGGCTGTTGGTGGGCGTGTTATTGGTTGGCTTTGCCATCATGGATGGCCACGACATGGGGGTGGGGACTTTGCTGCCCTTTGTGGGCAAGAATGATGTTGAGCGGCGGGTGGTGATTAACACCGTTGGTCCACACTGGGACGGGAATCAGGTGTGGTTTATCACCGCAGGCGGGGCAATTTTTGCTGCATGGCCTTTGGTCTATGCCACTGCCTTCTCTGGATTTTATTGGGCAATGTTGGCGGTATTGTGGGCATTGTTCTTCCGTCCTGTTGGGTTTGACTATCGTTCGAAAATTCACCATCCGACATGGCGTAAGGTGTGGGATTGGGGCCTGTTTATCGGTGGTTTTGTCCCCCCATTGATCTTTGGCGTGGCATTCGGGAATCTGTTGCAAGGGGTACCTTTTCATTTTGACGATAACCTAGTGCCTTACTACACCGGCTCGTTTTGGGGATTACTGAATCCTTTTGCGTTGTTATGTGGTGTCGTGAGCTCTGCCATGGTGACGTTTCACGGCGGGGTGTATTTGATGCACCGGACAGAGGATGAGGTATATCAACGCAGCCGGCGTTGGGTCAATGTGACAGGTTTGTTGACTGTGGTGGCGTTTTCTCTGGCTGGGCTGTGGCTCGCGTGGGGGATTGATGGCTTTGTGATCAGTTCGGTGGTGAATCCTGCTGCACAACCCGATCCCTTGGCGAAAACTGTGGTGAAACAAGCCGGTGCATGGTTGGCTAACTATCAACAGTGGCCGTTGGCGATGGCATTGCCTGCGCTGGCCTACATTGGCTTTTTGGCCGCGTTGTGGTTAGCGAATCGAGGTCGGACATTGGCTGCTTTTGTAGCGTCTTCTCTTGCTATGACCGGCGTGATTGGTACGGCAGGCATCTCGATGTTCCCCTTTGTGATGCCCTCTTCCACCGATTTGCGTTCAAGTTTAACCGTGTGGGATAGCGTTTCGAGTCATAAAACCTTGGGAATTATGTTGGTAGCAGTGGTTATTTTTATGCCAATTATTATTGCTTATACCCGCTGGGCGTATGGCGTGATGAGTGGCAAGGTGACTGCAGCCTATATCCGTGAAAATGAACACTCGGCTTACTAATCAGAGGGGGAGATAAGATGTGGTATTTTGCGTGGATGTTGGGAATTGGTTTTGCTGTGCTACTGGCTATCCTCAATGCACTGTGGGGGGATAATGAGGCGGCTCGCCAGCCTGTCGTCGATACCAGAGCGAAGTCGGATCATGTCTGATAGTGCTAGCTCTGTTCGTACTCGCACTCACTGGCCGCTGTTGTTATTGGCCCTGACTATTTTGGTGGTGACCACGGTGTGGCCGCACAGTTTATCGAATGAGGCAGGACAGGCCGATCATTTATTGGCGATGTTGGTCTTTTGGGCGATGTGTGCGAGTTTTATCCGTGGAGTGGGGTTTATTCCCCATCATCGTCTGTGGCGTGCGCTGTTTTCAATCCCTGCGGTAGGTGTTGCCCTGTTGGCGGCCATCGTGCGGGGTGGCGGTGTGTTGAATTAAACCATGCAAAGACCGTGTGATTGATATGGAGCGCACTGTCGTGCGCTCCAGACAACTCAGTTAGGCTTTGCTATACAAAGCTTCTCCGCTTTTCACAAACTCAATTGACTTGACTTCCATGCCTTTTTGCAAGGCTTCTTGCTCTGATAAACCTTGTTTTTCGGCGAAATCACGTACATCTTGCGTGATTTTCATTGAGCAGAAATGGGGGCCGCACATTGAGCAGAAGTGTGCAACTTTTGCACTGTCTTTAGGCAATGTCTCGTCATGGAATTCCCGTGCGCGATCTGGGTCTAGGCCAAGATTAAATTGATCTTCCCAGCGGAACTCAAAACGCGCTTTTGACAACGCATTATCACGAATCTGGGCACCGGGGTGGCCTTTGGCTAAATCGGCTGCATGGGCGGCAATTTTGTACGCAATAATGCCCTCGCGGACATCCTGTTTATTTGGCAAGCCAAGATGCTCTTTCGGTGTGACGTAACACAACATGGCACAGCCATACCAACCAATTTGTGCCGCGCCAATAGCCGAGGTGATATGGTCGTAACCGGGTGCAATGTCAGTGGTTAATGGGCCCAAGGTATAGAACGGTGCCTCATCACACCATTCCAGCTGCAAGTCCATATTTTCTTTAATCAGCTGCATCGGGACATGCCCCGGGCCTTCGATCATCACTTGTACATCATGCTTCCACGCAATCTGTGTCAGTTCACCTAAGGTCTTTAATTCACCTAACTGTGCTTCATCATTGGCATCCCATACCGAACCAGGGCGCAAACCATCACCTAAGCTAAACGATACATCATAGGCCTTCATGATCTCGCAGATGTCTTCAAAATGCGTATACAGGAAGTTTTCTTGATGATGTGCCAAGCACCATTTCGCCATGATCGATCCACCACGGCTGACAATCCCTGTCATGCGATTCGCGGTCATGGGCACATAGCGCAACAACACGCCGGCATGGATAGTGAAATAATCGACCCCTTGCTCAGCCTGTTCAATCAACGTGTCTTTGAAGATGTCCCATGTTAAATCTTCTGCCTTACCGCCGACTTTTTCTAATGCCTGATAGATTGGCACTGTCCCAATTGGCACTGGGCTATTGCGGATAATCCATTCGCGGGTTTCATGGATATTCTTGCCGGTAGAGAGATCCATAATGGTGTCAGCACCCCAGCGGATACCCCACAGCATTTTTTCCACTTCTTCTGAAATGGAAGAAGTCACCGCTGAATTGCCAAGGTTGCCATTGATTTTGGTCAGGAAATTACGGCCAATAATCATCGGTTCCAGCTCTGGGTGATTGATATTGGCAGGAATAATCGCCCGTCCGCGTGCCACTTCCGACCGCACAAACTCAGGCGTGATTTCTTCTAACAAAGTCGCACCAAAGCTATGACCCGGGTGTTGGCGTGTCATCATCGCTGCCATTTTTTCACCCTTGGGCCCACCCGCTTTCAACGCCGCTAAATACTCACTGCGGCGTTGATTCTCGCGAATGGCAATATATTCCATCTCAGGGGTAATCACACCCTGTCGCGCATAGTGCATCTGTGTCACATTGCGACCGGCTTTGGCTCGTAGCGGTTTGCGTGTTAATTCAAAACGCAGTGCATCAAGAGCAGGATCATTTGCGCGTTTCTGACCATATTCTGAGGTTGGTCCCGCTAGCTGTTCGGTGTCTTGGCGCTCCGCAATCCAGTTGGCCCGTACAGGCGCTAACCCTTTGGTGACATCGACTTGTATCGCTGGATCGGTGTAAGGGCCGCTGGTGTCATAGACATAAATCGGCGGATTTTTTTCAGCACCAAATTGGCTGGGTGTATCGAACTGGGTGATTTCACGCATCGGCACTTGGATGTCAGGCCGGCTGCCGGTGACATAAATTTTGCGTGAATTGGGGAAAGGTTGAATCGACATTTCTTCAGCCGCGGCTGAAGGTGGGGTGGTATGGGGGGCATTCATGGTGGTGTTCTCCTTGCTGAACAAAGCAGGGCACAAGGAGCGGAAGCCAGAACGGCCGCCTATTCGGCCACAGTGGGTTTCCGCTTCCCTACGCCGGTATCAACCGGATCAGGTTCAAAGGGTATGTCTCATCTCTATTCATCACTGAACAGAGAACCCCTAGCGGGAAGCGAGAGTCACTTTTTGATTTACGTCAACTCTCGTGCTAAGTCGCAGCAAGTTAAGATAATCGCTCAATAATTGCAAGCAAAGGGTTGCCGAACCAAACATTTCTCCCTAGACTGCAGCCCAACCCGTCAGCTTTCTCTCTCGCTGTCGGCTTTTTTTGGCATCAAAAGATGTATTTTTAATCTATCTTTAAGAGGCAATATGGATCAGCAAACCGTCCACCAGTTGGTGAAAGCCACGATTCCCGTGCTGCGTGAACATGGCGTGGCACTCACCACCCATTTTTACCAGCGGATGTTCCACCACAACCCAGAGCTGCTACAGATTTTTAACCGCAGCCACAATGCGACAGGTAAACAACCGATGGCCTTGGCTGGTTCGGTGTTGGCCTATGCAGAAAATATTGATGATCCTTCGGTATTGGCACCGGTGGTCAATTTAATTGCACACAAACATGCCAGTTTGGGGATTCGCGCCGAACATTACCCGATTGTCGGCAAGCATCTGTTAGCGTCGATACAAGAGGTGTTAGGCGATGCCGCTAGCCCCGAGTTAATTGAAGCATGGGCCATTGCCTATCAAAAATTGGCGGATATTTTTATCCAAGCCGAAAACCAACTCTATTACGATGCCACCAATCAAGAAGGAGGCTGGTCAGGATGGCGGCCATTCAAAATCAGCCGTAAAGTGATTGAAAGCGCAGAGATCACCTCGTTTTATTTGGTGCCCAGCGATGGAGGCGCTTTGCCACGTTATCGCGCTGGTCAATACACCACCGTTCGCGTTTTTGTGCCTGCTTGGAATGTGGTGCAGCCACGCCAATACACTTTATCCGATGCACCAAATGGTGAATATTTCCGTATTTCGGTCAAACGTGAAGCTGGCAATAACGACACTCCCGCTGGCCAAGTTTCCAATCGGTTACATGAGGCCTTTCATGAAGGTGACATGATCGATTTAGCACCGCCTTTCGGTGATTTCTTCCTCGATGAAGACAGCACGGCACCGCTCTTGTTAATCAGTGGAGGTGTGGGTATCACACCGATGATGGCTATCTTAAACCGCCTGTTAGCCCTAAACAGCACACGGCCAGTGCATTTTATCCATGCTTGCCGCAATGCTGATGTGTTCGCTTTTGGTGAGTCGTTACAACAACTGGCCGCGACGCATGCCCATCTACAGTTACATCTTTTCCACGATCAAGCACCGGTTGGCAGTACATCAGCTCAAATCGCCCCACTGCAATTATCCGACTTAGCCCCCGTTTTGCCCTTGGCAGAGGCCGAATGTTATCTATGTGGGCCTGTTGGTTTTATGCAAACCCATATTGCGGCGTTACAACAACTGGGTGTGAGCAAACAGCGTATCCATGCCGAACTATTTAGCACGGGTGGCATTCACATCTAATTGCCAGCTAGAGCCAGAACAGGCATGCTGTCTGGCTCTTGTTGTTTGGATGAGACGTTATGCACATCACCCACTTTACTGATCTTGGGCTGCGCGTTTTGATGTATCTGGCGATTGGTCAACGCAACGAACCTGTCACCATCAGTGAAATTGCTGAACAGTTTCATGTCTCACGCAATCATCTTGTTAAAGTCGTACATCGGCTTGGTCAATTGCAGTGGGTTGCCACCACCCGTGGTAAAGGCGGTGGGTTAGCATTAGCTGCCCCACCACATCACTATCGGCTTGGGACAATTATTCGTACCTTGGAAGAGTGTGATTCTTTAGTCGATTGCCAACAACCACCCTGTGTTTTGTTAAGTGGCTGCACTTTGAAGCAGGTGTTAGACGAGGCGTTGCATCTGTTTTATCAACAGCTCGACCGCTATACCTTGGCCGATGTGATGAAAAACCAAACGGCAACGACCATCAGTGAATTACAGCGTGGCACAGTGGTGCATTGGCTGCAGGCTGTTGGCTAACTTGTTGGCTTAAACCGAGTGGGCTGTCGCCAGTGGCAAAAATAGAGTTAATGGCAAATCGGGCAGCGCAATAAAGCCGCTGCTCAAAGTTTGTCGCGTTCTCGCCTTATCTTTAGAATAAGGCCCTATTCTTTTCTTGCGCTGCATACCATGTCGAAATCGTTGTCAGCGGCCATCGCCGTGCTGTTCGTTGCTCCGCTTGCCCAAGCCGCTGTCAACGATGTCTATCCGGCCGATTACTATCCCCTTGATCCTGGCACTCAGTTATTCACGTTGTACAGTGCCGATCGTGATGTGCAATTACCTCACAACAATACGCTACACATGCAAACTCTTGCAGTGCGTGGTTCGTATATGACCGAACTGTGGGGAAAAACCGCTAATGTCATGGTGGTCTTACCATGGGTGAAGTCATCGCTTGAATTGGCCAATGGTGTTGAATATCAACAAAATAGCGCCATAGCCGACCTGCGCCTAGGTGCCACCATTTGGCCAATCAATGACAAAATCGCGGAACGTTATTTAGGTCTCACAGCAACCATCATTCCGCCTACCGGCAGTTACGATAAACATCGGGTGTTAAACGCAGGTGAAAATCGTTGGCGTGCTTTGCTCACCCTCGGCTGGCAACAAACCTTGGCACCAAAATGGGTATTTGAGTTATCACAGGAACTGGCATGGTATGGTGATAACACTCACCACAGCAGCGGCTTGCATTATCAACAAGCCGCCACCTATGCCGCTACCAGCTATCTGCGTTATCGCGCTCATGCAGATTGGCATGTTCACCTTGGTGGGCAAATTAACCGAGGCGGGCGGATCAGCCTAGGTGGGCAAAGCCAGACCCAAACCAGCTTTCAAGATCGGGTGACAGTCGGTGTGACTTGGATCGACCCTTTGAAACAACAATGGATCTTGCGTGTGGGACGCGATGTAAACAATAAAAATACTAGCAAAACCGATCACGAAATTGCCTTGCGGTTTTTGAAGGCGTTTTAATATGAGGCAATATCCCTCGGCTGTGATCCAAGTGGCTGCGATTTAGACCGTCCGCCCTTGCTCTAAATCTTCTTTCGTTAACAAGAAGACAAACCTAGCACCTGCTGAACGGCTTTGCTTATGAGCTGAGCAGGCGTGTGGCGACCGTTGGGCCGACACATGCCAGCGTTAACAAGCCAATTTCCACAATTTCAATGCCAGCGCCAAGGCAATCACCACTGACACCGCCTAGCCGCCGCCATAAAAATTGGCGCCATCGCCATCCTAATAATGGTGCCAGACATAACCACGGGTTAATCCATGCCGAGGCCAACCATAACAGTGCAGTGCTGCCATAGATTGCTGCGCGGTCGAGTTGCCAACGAAAAGGATCCACACTGCTGTCTTGACTCAAAGCCGGTAGGCTGTGTGACCAATAGACCGTAAACAAACGCGCCCAAGCAGGGATCAAGCACAGCGTACCAGCAAATAACAGCTTTTCCTCCGGTGCGCTCGGTATCTGTTGTATCCATAGCCATAACAGACTCCATTTGCTCAATACCGCCAACACCAACGCTAATACACCAAAACTGCCGAGGTGAGGGTCTTTCAAGACCGCAAGAAAACGCTGTGGATCGCGATGGGCGGCACCAAGACCATCGGCTAAATCAGCCAAACCATCTAAATGCAAACCACCGGTGACCCATACCCATACGACGACTCCCACCAGTGCGGCAAAAACAGGATCAACATAGCTGGCTGCGACAGTGGTGACGGCCAATATTCCACCTATCATCAACCCAACCACAGCGAACCACTTGGCCGATTCAGCCAACCAAGCGGGGTCAAAATGCGTCAATTGTGGCGTTGGTAAACGGGTGAGAAATTGAATCGCCAATATCAAACCACGCATGGCGGCTCCAATCGCGTGAGATAGGCGGGTAAATCGGTTGGGGACGCTGATTGCAACATCAGTTGCACCATTCCTCCCCGCGCAATCGCAATCTGTTTTGCTTGCTGGCGCGAGATCTGTAGCAGTGTGGCAAGGGCACAATGAATCACCCCTGCATGAGTGAGTAACACACGGTGAGGGCCCGTCGTTTGTGCTAACCAACTGAATAAGGCCCGCTCAACCCGTTGCTGCATCGCGGTCAGCGTTTCGCCTCCTGTTGGCGGCAAGGGTTGATGAAGCTGTGCCACCCAATCAACGGGTAATTGGTCGACAGGGGTATTTTCCCAACAGCCAAAGTCCATCTCGGCAAACCCAAGGTCAATGGTCGTATCTGATAGCGGTAGGGGGTGCAATTCAGTCAAGATGGCCCGACAGCGTTGTAGTGGTGAACAGGCCAACGCAGAGACCGGCGCCAATTGTTGCAAGCGTTGCCACATCGCTAGGCTTTGTTGCCAACCTAGCGTGGTCAACGGTAAATCGGTCTGCCCTACTAGCCGATTGCCGCTGGCAATCTCACCATGTCGCCAAAGGGTCAGGGTAAAACTGTTATCGCTCATGACTGAGGAATCGCAGCTTCGTCAAAAGTCGCTATTTGTTTGTGTAGTTGAATCGCTAAGTTGAGCATTGGAACACAGATTGCTGCGCCGCTTCCCTCACCTAAACGCAATCCCAAATCTAATAAAGGTTCTAAATTCAGAAAATTCAGTGCAAGCTGATGGCCTTGTTCTTGTGAGCGATGACTGGCAAGCAGCCAATGTTGAATATTCGGCTCCATGGCATGGGCAACAATCGCTGCAGCCGTGGCAATAAAACCATCTAATAACACCGGCGTTTTCGCTTGTGCTGCCCCAAGATAAAATCCCGTCATGGCGGCAATCTCTAGCCCACCAAGTTCTGCTAAAACAGCCAGTGGAGATAAGGGCGGACGTTGTGCCAGCCGTGTTAAGGCATCATGCACTACCTGTTGTTTATGCAGCCAAGTGGTTTCATCAATACCTGTTCCGCGACCGACTACCTCGGCGGGAGAATGACCCGTAAAATAACAAATCAAGGCAGCTGAGGCGCAAGTGTTAGCAATCCCCATTTCCCCTGCAATCAATAGATTGGCGCCGCCATCGATTTGTCGATTTGCTGCTTCTTGTCCCAAATGAATAGCGGCCAAGGCTTCATTGACACTCATCGCCGCTTGGTGGCGTAAATTGGCCGTACCATGACGAATACGGGCATGAATAAGCTGGTGCTGACAGACGGCTGGCAGTGGAATCGGGTGTGCTACACCGACATCAATCACCTGTAACGGCGCGTGGAGCTGTCGAGCGAGCACATTGATTGCTGCACCACCGCTGAGAAAATTACTGACCATCAAAGCCGTGACTTCGGCAGGGTAGGCTGATACGCCTTCGGCACTGACGCCATGATCAGCAGCAAAAACGGTGATTGCTGGTTGTAATGCCTCAGGGCACACTTGACCTTGCCAACCGGCAAAGCGAATCGCAATATCCTCTAACCGCCCCAAACTACCGTGTGGTTTGGTGAGTTGATTTTGTCTAGCCTCGGCAGCGTGTTGTGCAGCAAGATCGGGCAGACAAATAGGGGGCGCGTAGGGTGAATAATGCGACATCATTGGCAGTTGTAGCCTGTCCTATTGACCATATCCTATGAGCAATGGAGCAGTGCAGCATGAAAAAATGCTATTTTCGCTGCAGTTGTAACAGAAACACAAGAAATCTCGCGCAAAACCTTGCCAGACTGTTTTAAGGATAGCGTTTAAGAAAGGAGAAATGGGCATTAGGGTGTTTTCCACACCAAGCTATCCCACTCTGTGAAAACAGAGTTGCCCGAGTTGTCAGATGAAAACATATATGTGTTTGATTTGTGCTTTTATTTATGATGAAGAAAAAGGTCGTCCCGAAGACGGTCTTCCCCCCGGTACACGTTGGGAAGATGTGCCGATGAATTGGACCTGCCCTGACTGTGGGGCACGGAAAGATGATTTTGAGATGGTGCAAATCTAAGCCGATAGAGCAAACTGCAGCCCTTCGTCCATGTTGGATTTAACGACAGATTCACTGTTTGGCATGGCGAGGGCTGTTGCAACGCTGCCCTGTGGTATCCCTGTATCACTCTCTGCGCTAGATTTGGCCGCTTTTGCCTTCTCTGCTACCATCCCGCTTGCTTTTTGTGATGATGTGCTATGCCTAAATACGCCAAAATTTCCCGTTCTCTGCCCATTACCTTTGCCAATGGTAATGCCGTGCGACAATTCGCTAAACACTGTGTGCGTTGTCGCCAATTGGTCTCTGGTGAGCATATGTATGGTGTGATGACTTTGGTTCAGGACAGAATTGTCCTTGCGGCAGAAGCACAATGCCCACATTGTCAGGCCAAATTTCCGGTCACGTGTGTGATTACCGACGACAAAAAAGTCCATCGTGTCGTGTTACCGATGACCATTTTGCGCTGGTGGTTAGCCTCGAGCCAAGCTGGTCGTCCCCGCCCTACGCCAACACGAGCGGAAGATTGGGAATACCCGACTCCCGTGGCCCCTACCCCCACTCCGCGTGTTGTCCGCCACACCCAACCCGACCAACGCTCGGGAGAGAGCATTGGTCGTTTTCAAGATGTTGCAATTCCCGCGTGGGTACAAGTTGACGGTATCCGCTATGTGTTTGCGCGGCCCGTGGTGGATAACGCCTCGCTATCACTGGCACCCCATGAATTGTTAATTGATGGTTGCCTAATTTTTACGCCCGAATAGTGTTTCGCTTAGAAATCTCCCCAACAGGCTTGCATGGCGGAGATGGTCGCTAAAGCAGCGGTTTCTGTCCGCAAGATGCGAGGCCCAAGTCGTAACGCTTGCCACCCCATCGCGAGGCATTGTTGTTCCTCTGCGGCAGAAAATCCCCCCTCGGGCCCAACCAACAACACAATTTCACTGGGTGGCTGAACAATATCGCGTAGGGCGTGCTGTCCCAATGGCGAGAGCAAAAAGTGCTGGCCGGCACCATTGACCGTCAATTCGTGTAAGTGGCGGGGTGGATGAATAATTGGCACCGTATTGCGGCCACACTGCTCACAGGCGGCAATCGCAACCCCTTCCCAATGGGCGCGTTTTTTCTGTTCACGTTCCCCTTGTAGGCGAGCTGCGCGTTCGCTGTGAATTGGGGTGAAGCTGGCAATCCCCAACTCGATGCCTTTTTGTAAGGTGAAATCCATGCGCTCGGCACTGGAAATGGCCTGCAATAAATGGATGGTTAAGGACGATTCGCGGCTGATGGCTTGGCGTTGCTGCGTTGTGACCCACACCTGCCGCTTTTCTAGGCGCACAATCTCGGCCACCACCTCCCCCCCCCGTCCATCAAATAAAACGATGGTTTCACCAAGACGTAAGCGCAACACCTGAATATGGCGCACGATGGCTTCGGGGAGGGAAACAAGTTGTTGTTCTGGAATCAGATCAGGAAGGAAAAATCGCGCCATTGTCTTGAAAGTCGTATTCGGAGAGGGTATTTTCTGTTGTCTGGTATTTTTTCTCCACCCCAATTTTCTTTACATGCTGCAGTGCGATCCGCTGTAGCGTGCGTCAGGAAGCCTCATGCAGGTTGTCGATCAGGTCATCCAAGCACTACGCACCATTGCACAAACCGAGGTGATGCCTCGTTTTTTGCGGGTGCATTCCACACGCAAACACGATGGTTCGCAGCTCACCGAAGCCGATTTGGCAACGCAAGCTGCTTTGGCACGTGATTTACCCAAAATTTTGCCCTATCCGGTTCTTGGTGAAGAAATGACCACCCAAGAACAAGAAGCCCTGTGGGCACAACATGCCCAAACCGGTCTGTGGGTGGTCGATCCCATCGATGGCACCACCAATTTTGTGCATGGCCTCCCCTATTTCGCGATTTCGGTGGCCTTGGTACAACAAGGCCGCAGTATATTAGGGGTGATTTATAACCCTGCCAGCAATGAAATGTTTTATGCCCGCAAAGGGGATGGCGCTTATCTCAATGGGACACCTCTGCCGCTGAAAGCCTCGCCAGCGGTGTTGTCTGACACCATCGCTTCAGTCGAGGTGAAATATCTGCGTAGCGGTAAGCTCTCGACCCGTTTGGCTTCATTGGCCCCTTGTGGCAGCCAACGCAATTTGGGCGCTTCTACGCTAGATTGGTGTTATGTCGCAGCCGGCCGGTTTGATCTCTACCTTCACGGTGGACAACGGCTATGGGATTACGCCGCAGGCTGTGTCATCTTAGAAGAAGCCGGTGGCAAGATGTGTACGTTAGAACACGATGAATATTGGGATGGTGCCCTGTGGCAACGCTCGGTTGTCGCCGCTTTAGATGCCAATTTATTTGAACAATGGCGAAAGTGGGTACGAGCGAATCGCTAAGAG
Source organism: Aquaspirillum sp. (assembly GCF_055136605.1). Taxonomy (NCBI): domain Bacteria; kingdom Pseudomonadati; phylum Pseudomonadota; class Betaproteobacteria; order Neisseriales; family Aquaspirillaceae; genus Aquaspirillum; species Aquaspirillum sp. The sequence goes on from NZ_JBSQVP010000019.1 coordinate 36,601, forward strand.
AACATCATGGATGCCGATCTGCTATGGTCTTTGTTATGTCCCGCCTGTCAACAGCGCCTGCAATATGGCAGTGCTGATGCCTCTTTACCGATGATTCACCCCACCCGCCCCGCAGAAGGGGCGGCGTTGGATGTCTTGTCGTTGTTGGCAGAAGGTGCCCCTTTACCATTGATTTTAGAGACCATCGTTCTCGGGATCGAACAAGCCAACCGTGATGTGTGGTGCAGTATTTTGCTGCTGGATGAAGAGGGCAAGCGATTGCGCCACGGGGCCGCACCGAGTTTGCCGACTTTTTATAATCAAGCGATTGACGGCATTGAAATCGGACTCGGTATCGGAGCCTGTGGTGAGGCAGCCTATACTGGGCAGCGTGTGATTGTAGAATCTGTCCATGAGCATCCCAATTGGCATGGCTACACCACATTGGCCGAACAAGCAGGGTTGGCCTCCTGTTGGTCTGAACCGATTATCTCAAGCACAGGCCAAATTCTCGGTACCTTTGCCCTCTATCATCCTTTTCCCGCGACACCAACCGCCGCTGATATTGGTTTGATCCAGCAGGCGGCTAAATTGGCCGAAATTGCTATCGAGCGTTTTCAGGCTTTAGAAGCCCTACGCATTAGCGAAGAACGCCACCGGCTGTTAGCCGATCATGCCCAAGATGTGATTTGGATTATGGATTTGAAGGGGCGTTTTACCTACGTCAGCCCCTCGGTGGAGCGTTTACGCGGTTACACCGTGGCCGAGGTCATGGGGCAAACCTTTGACGAGCGCTTAGCCCCTGCTTCTCGTGCTTTGGCACAAGCTCACCTCAATCATGCACTATCAGAGGTCGCACAAGGGCGACCGTTCCCAGCACAATCGGCTGAATATGAACAACTGTGTAAAGACGGTTCAACTGTTTGGGTCGAGGTCAGTACCTCGGGAATTTATGGCAGCAAAGGGCAGTTTATTGGTGTACTTGGTGTATCGCGTAATATTTCCGAGCGTAAAAAACAAGAAGCCTATCTATTAGCACTCAATCGTTTTCACCAAGCAGCGGGTGAATTGGCGTTGCTCACGGCACAACTGCGGATTGATGATGTTGACAGTGGTTTGTTGGGCTGTTTAGAAATTCTCGGCCGTTTTTTACGCGCAACACGCGCCTATATTTTCTCGAACGATTTCACCGCCTGTACGTGGTCAAACACCCATGAATGGTGTTTACCGGAGGTGTTACCACAGCAAGAGGAGCTACAAGGGGTGCCGTTTGAGGTGTTTCCCGGCTTGATTGATATTTTCTTGCAGGGAGAGCCGCTGGTGGTACCAACGTTGGACAATCTGCCGCCTGCCATGCAAGGCTCGGGGCGCGAGATTTTAGCCAGCCAAGGCATTTTATCGTTGATTATGCACCCGATGCGGGTGGATGGCCGCTTAATTGGTTTTGTCGGCTTTGATGATACCGAGCAAGAACGGCAATTCAGCGAGACTGAGCAGGCTTTTTTGCGCCTTGCTGCCGATAATTTCGCTGCCACCCTCGCCCGTCACCAACAATATCTGCAAGAACAAGCGGCACGACGTCAGCTCGAAGCGGTTAATCAGCAATTACAACAGGCCTTAGCACAACGCGAACATATCCAACAGCGGATGCAATATTTGGCACAGCACGATGCCCTAACTGGTTTGCCAAATCGCACTTTATTTGCCGAATCGCTGCAATATGAGTTGGATGCGGGTCAGCCTTGTGTCTTGATGTTTCTCGATCTTGATCACTTTAAGCCGGTTAACGATACCTATGGTCATGCCATCGGTGATGTCTTGTTGCAACAAGCCGCAGCGCGGATGCAAGTTTGTTTACGGCTCGGCGATATGGTGGCACGGATTGGGGGGGATGAGTTTGTGGTGTTATTGCCGCATACCCAGCAAACCGAATTGGCGACACAGATGGCTGAACAGATTTGCCAACAGTTGGTACAACCGTTTGTGATCGATGATCATACGCTACGCATTTCCTGTAGCATCGGTATCGCCCTCTCGCCCGAACATGGCACCACTGAAATCGAACTCTCAAAACAGGCTGATGCTGCGATGTATCACGCTAAGCGGTCGGGGCGAGGTCGTTGGCAACTCTATTCCCCTACACTGGCGGCAACAGCAATGTCTGTTGACTACTAAAACACCGAGCTTCATTGGTATACGGGTCGATAAAACGGATTTCCTTGGCTAATAGTTGCAACGGTTGGCTAAAGTCATCGCTCACCGTTGGGTGAAGCGTGGGATACCAACGGTCGTGGCGAATCGGTATCCCTAATTGCGCCATGTGCAGGCGCAGTTGGTGTTTTTTTCCGGTTAAGGGTTGCAACTGATAACGCGCCCACTGATCGTTATGTGCCAATATCGCCATAGCCGTTTCACTGTTGATTTCACCCGCTACCTCTTCCATTAAAAAAGAATCAGCGCGCTCTTGTAGATGGCTGCGGTAGTGACGTGGGAAAGGCAATTCTGGCCGAAATCGAGCGATGGCATGGTAAGTTTTTTGTACTTGCCGCAGTCGAAATAACGCTTGATAGGCATCACGACAGCGGGGGTCGATACATAACAACATCACACCAGCCGTTTCACGGTCTAAGCGATGTAAGGCACTGAGATTAGGCAAGTTTAAGCGGTGTTGCAGACGATAGAGCAAGGTTTCGCGCTGGTGTTGCCCAGCAGGCATACAGGCTAAGAAATGCGGTTTATCGACCACCAACAAGCGTTCATCACGGTATAACACCTGCTCACAAAACGGCACTGGTGTTTCTTGTACTTCCTCTCGTTGATAAAACAACGCCAACCCGGGACGATAGGGCATATCAGGATGACAAGGACGTTGTTCACTATCCCAGACTCGCCCCTCAGCAAAACGCCCTAACCACACTTCACGGCTGACATGGCGAAATCGACTCAGCAAAAAACTGAGTAAGTCTGGCCAGTGGCCAGCAGGTAACACTAGGCGATGTACCATCGGGTTTAGCGACTGCGATTCCATAACAAAATGGCCTCTTTGCGGTTATCCGCTTGGGCACCAATGGTGCTGCAATTTCCCTGCTTGGGATAACGGGAACATTGCACCCAAAAGCGGCGTGATCCAGCTTTCACCACTTCAGCAGGAGAGCCACATTTTTGGCAGGGTTTAGGGACGGTAGGTTCGGGCGTAGCAGAGGTCATGATTATTTCTCAACGAAAAATGGCAATATGCCCCAATCCGGCAAGCAAGACAAACCATGATGGAACTTGCTGCCTAATTGGGTTTCTGAAGATGGATATTGTGGTGGAAGGTTTGATATGTCGGTGATTGCGCGTTATCTGCTGCTTGCCTGTCTGTGTGGCAACATGCTCCCCGTGTCTGCACACACTGCAGCCTTGCCCGATTTAGGTGATTCGGCACGGGCAGGATTCTCGGTACAACAAGAACGGGCGATTGGACGACAAGCGATTGCCAAGATGTATGAAGTGGGTGCCTTGGTGGATGATGTGGATGGCCAACAGTACCTGCAACAGTTGGGACAACGATTATTGCAGCACAGCCCGATGTCTGAGCACAGTTATCGTTTTTTATTGATTGACGACAACAGTATCAATGCTTTTGCAATGCCGGGAGGCGTGATTGGGATTCATAGCGGTCTGCTGTTTGCTGCCGAGAATGAATCGGAATTGGCCTCGGTATTAGCCCACGAAATGGCGCATGTTTCACAACGCCATATTGCGCGCATGGTCGAGCAACAAGGCAACAACTCATTATTGATGTTTGGCACGTTGTTAGCTGCCATTCTGGCCGCCAGTGTGTCAGGTAATCATCAAGTTGCCGCTGCGGCTGCTAATGTTGGCCCCGGTTTAGCAATTCAAAACCAGTTAGCCTACAGCCGTGACTTTGAACGTGAAGCCGACCGTCTTGGCATGGAGATTTTACTCAAAGCAGGGTTTAATCCGCAGGGCATGAGTGACTTTTTTCGCCGCCTACACCAATCCACGCGCCTCAATGATAACAATGCCCTTGCTTTCTTACGCACTCATCCAATGAGCAGCGAACGTCTGACCGAAAGCGAAAGCCGCGCCGCCAATCTGCCAAGCAAAATGGTAGCCGACTCGCTGGATTTTTTGCTGTTGCGGGAACGGTTGCGGGTGAAACAACACGGCACGCTGGCTGCGATTGGGTTTTATGAAGAGGCACTCAAACAGGGACGGTTTCGCTCGGAGGCTGTCACGCAATATGGCTTGGCTTATGCCCAAGCGCAAGCCAAACAATGGTCAGCGGCACAGCTAAGTTTGCAGCGTAGTGAAAAACTGGGGCAGCCACATCCGGCGCTCACTCAACTGGCGGCGACCATTCAATTAGGGCAACAGAACACACCGACCGCACTTGCCATCTTCCAACAGGGCCGGCAACGTTGGCCAGCACATCTTGGATTGATCTATGGCGAGATTGATACCGCTTTGTTGGTCAAAGACCGCCCTCGTGCGCAGTCGTTGTTAGAAGCGGCATTAAAACGCTGGCCAGAAGATCCTGCCCTGTGGCAAAAACAAGCCAAGTTATACGCCGATCGTGAACCGTTGCGTTATCACTATGCCCTAGGCAATGGCTATTTCTACCAACACCGTTTTGGCCCAGCGTTAGAACAATATCAACTCGCCCATCACAGCCAAGGTGAGGATTTTTACCTACGCTCGGTTTTAGACGTCCGTATGCGCGAAGCACAACAACGCTTGCAAGAGGAAAAAAATGCGAAGTCGTAAAAGGTTGGGCTACCTGTGCTTGGCAACCCAACTTACACGGGTTCTAATTTAGATTAGAACTGGTAACGACCTTTTAACCACCAAGTCCGACCCGGTTCATTGACCCGCAGGGTTTGTTCATAGCCGGCGGGTTGTGCCATACCGCCGGGCATGCCGCGACTGATTGGTTCGGCATAGCTGCGGTCAAATAAGTTATCTACCCCAGCGATCAACGACAATGATTTTTCTGGCTTCCAACCACCATACAGCGACACGGTGCTAAAGCCGGCAGCAGGTGTGGATAAGTCCATATTGAAGACATTACCGCGTGTCGGATCAAGACGGGTTTGTCGTGCAACAGCACGCACTGAAGCACCAGCAGAGAAAACGCCATCATCGTAATCAATCGCTAAGCGGCCTTCGAGCGGTGGTGTTTGTGCCAAGGGCCGACCGCTGCTGTCATTACGACCATACACATAGGCAACACTGGCTTGTGCTTGCCAATGTTTGGCAAACCGCCAGCTAATGTCAGCCTCACCCCCTAGACGGGTTGCATCAATATTGGCCGCGCTTGCCATCGAGAAATGAGGGGCATTCGGGTATTGTGCCAAAATAAAATCATCAATCTTGGCGTAAAATACACTGGCATTCGCTCGCCAATCCCCTTGCCGCCATGACAAGCCAAGATCCAATTGTGTTTGTTTCTCTGGATTCAGCAAGAAGGCGTTATTGCCTTTGGTACGCTCCCAATAATCTGCCGCGCGTTCGGTATACCCTACCCCCGCAAACCATAACCATTGTGGCGTAGTTTGTTGCTCAAATCGGATAAAACCACCGTGTAACGTGTCACGATCAGTGACCCCTGCAGTTTTTGAAGCACTGTTAGCACGTTGATCGGTCGCTTCGTGCTGATCGACACGCCATCCAGCCAAAATTCGACTTTGTTCCGACAGCGTATATTTGCCTTCAAGATAGATCCCTTGGCGGCTAAAGCGCATATCGGGAGTTCGTGCTTGTTGTTGATAGTTCACTCCACTACGGGCAGTGTGCCAATCATGTTGTATATCAGCACCAAGATTCAGGGTGAGTTGATCAAAACTCAGTTCTGCATCCACTTTGGCACCTTCTACTTCACGATCGGGATTACTTAATGCCCACGCTGATTTCATCGCGGGAGGCCGACGCAAAGAGAAGTTGTCCATCACATGATCAACGTAGCTGTGATAGTAAGACGCCGAGACCTTATTTAACCAAGGCGTGATCTGACGGCGTTCAGCCTTAATCTGCCACGCATCGCGGTCAAACTTTGCGCCATCCATCATTCTGTCAGCGTAAGCGCCTTCGCCACGGCTCCAGTCATAAGAGAATTCCAATAAGGTCTGACTGTCTGGTGTCCAACCCACAGTCGCGGCTGCGCTATGGCGACGGGCAGCAGAATTGACCCGCACACCCTCTCCATCACGATAGTCACCGCTTTCATTACGTTGACCTGATAAGCGAATCCAACCTAACTCCGAGCCCGCCAATAGATTGAGTGATTGGTCATTACGATCAAAACTGGCCACTGTCGCTGAGATATCTCCACTCACACTCGGGCCGGTAAAAGTGGGCGTATCACGTTCAAAACTGACACTACCGGCTAATGGCACTGGGCCATGTTGCACACTTTGAGGGCCTTTGCTGACAACAACTCGATCAAACATATCTGGATAGATATAGGCTGTTGGAGGATCCATCCGCATCCCACAGCCACCAAAGGCACTGCTGCCATCAATCAAAATATTTAAGCGGCCTGCGCCTAAGCCACGTAACAAAGGATCGCCCCCCGAGCCCCCTTTACGGGTCACGCTAAACCCTGGAATACTCTTGAGCAACCCCGCACCGTCTGCCGCTGGCAAAGGTTGGCGTGGCGCTTTCGCATCGGTGATGATCGTCAACGGATCCCGCATGGGGGTGGCAGTCACCACAATCGGCTCAAGTGTGGCGGGATCGGTATTAGCATAAACGGTACTGGCACTGCTGAGGGCACAGGCAGCGATGAAGAAGGAACGGGGATTCATCGGTCGGTGTCGCTTTATTGGAAAAAATAAAGCTGCAATGATAAAGACATGAAATTATCTTGCTAATGTGGCAAAACGTCGCACCTGTGACTCCAGTGCATAAAAAATACCCCACCTTTTGGTGGGGTATTTTTGTTTCAACCTAGTGCAAATTAAGAATTCAGCGCCAAAGCCGACTGTTTCTCAATTTGTTTGTTGACATACCACTGCTGCGCCATCGACAGAATATTGTTGACGACCCAGTACAACACCAAACCAGCAGGGAAGAAGAAGAACATCACCGAGAAAGCCAATGGCATGATTTTCATCATCTTCGCTTGCAAAGGATCGGGTGGAGGTGGGTTGAGGAAGGTTTGCGCGAACATCGTCGCAGCCATGATCACAGGCAGAATGTAGAACGGATCAGGGCGCGATAAGTCTTCAATCCAACCTAACCAAGGCGCTTGACGCAGTTCGACCGAAGCCAACAATGCCCAATACAAACCGATGAACACCGGAATTTGAATCAAAATCGGTAAGCATCCACCCAAAGGGTTGATCTTCTCGGTTTTGTACATTTCCATCATCGCTTGCTGCATTTTCATGCGGTCGTCGCCGTATTGCTCTTTCAAGCGTTGTAGGCGAGGAGCCACCGCTTTCATTTTTGCCATCGAGCGATAGCTGGCGGCAGACAACGGATAGAAAGCGGCTTTAATTAACACCGTCAGCAAGACAATCGACCAACCCCAGTTCCCCACCAACTGATGCAAACGATCCAACACCCAGAACAGGGGCTTGGCGATGATGGTGGTCCAACCATAGTCTTTGGTTAAGTCCAAGCCCGGTGCAATCGCTTCTAAGGTACGCGTCTCTTCAGGTCCAGCATAGAGCGGTATCGAGAAGCTGCTGGTTTGACCGGCGGCAATGGCAGGTAAGGTAACAATCGTACCCGCTGAGTAAAGACCATTGCTTGCAGGCTTCAACTCAAAACGACATGCGGTTGCTGTTTGGCACAGGGTTTTACCGTCATTGGTTTTTAAAATCCACGCTGTAGCAAAATAATGCTGCAACATGGCAACCCAGCCGTTATCCGCCTGTTTAACGTATTCAGCCTTATTCTTGTCTAAATCTTCAAACTTAACCTTTTGAAACTTGCCTTCTTCGGTGTAAACCGCTGGGCCGGTAAAGGTATAAGCTAAAGAATTTTCCCCCTCTGGGGCTTGACCATCACGCAAGAAGCGATAGTAAGCCTCGAGCGACAAGGGCTGATTGCTTTGGTTGACCACCTCGTGGCGAACATCAATTAAGTAGCTACCACGGGTGAAGCGATAGACCTTGCGAACCTCGACACCATTCACTGCTGGCGCGGTAAGAACCACATCCACATGGTCTTGCCCTTGTTGCAGTTGATAGCGAGTTTTGCCAGCTTGGAAAATCGTTTTGTGTGATGGCAGGTTAGGATGTTGTGCCGAAATCAAACCGCTTTGAGCGATATACGTCCGGCCTCCGTCATCTTGTAGCAGCAAGAAAGGCTGTTTGGGATCGTGCACAGCCCCTTGCTTCAACAACTCCATACGCCGGATATCCCCGCCTTGGGTGTCAATCACCACCCGCAACAAATCGGTTTCGACTTGAATGCGCTGTGCTTTTAACAACTGCCCCGCAGCAGCAGGCTCAACTGTTTTCGTCGCTGTGGTTGGCGTTGGTGTCGGGGTGTCTGTGGAAGCCGTCACTGCCGGTTTAGGTGGCGGAGGCGGCGCGAAAAATTCTTGCCACAACAGCAAGATGCTGAAGGACAGAATGATAAAAGCGATGAGTCTTTTGGTATCCATCTCGTTTCCGGGCTGGAGTCTAAGGAACTGGATCGTAACCACTGCCCCCAAGGGGGTGGCAACGACCTATGCGTTTTAGGGCCAAATAACCGCCTTTGATCGCACCATGTTTTTGGACTGCTTCGAGCGCATAGCTAGAACACGTCGGCTGATAGCGACAGCGCGGTGCAAGCCAAGGACTGATGGCGACTTGATAAAAGCGAATCAGGAAGATGAAGATGCGTGACATCGTGCCAGTTTCGTGAAAAGACTGCGTAAGGCCGAGCGGACCTCGGCAGCATGGCGACGGTCGAAAGGTTGACGCACTCGAACCACAAAGTCAACGCTACCTAGCCGTGCAGCACACAACCGAAAGGTTTCGCGTGTGGTTCGTTTCATATAGTTGCGTTTGATAGCGCGTTTGGCCACCTTTTTACCCACAACCAAACCCAGCCGAGCCTGACCCACTGTGTTGGGGCACGCATAGACTTGCACCCACTGATTGCTGCGCAAACTACGCAAACGAAAAACGGATGAAAAATCATCCGTTTTCAAAAGACGCTGTGTGCGGCGGAAGGAAAAAGCCAAGGCTATCAGACAGCCAAACGCTTACGGCCACGACCACGGCGTGCGTTGATCACAGCGCGTCCACCACGGGTTTTCATACGAACGCGGAAACCATGAGTGCGTTTGCGGCGGGTGACGGAAGGTTGGAAGGTGCGCTTCATGAACTAAGTTCCTATTCTGCAACAGAAAATAAACGTGAGATTACAACGCGTCCTAACAAAATTGTCAATGGCAATTTTTAGGGTGGGCTGTGGATAACTTTTTGGAAAACGAGTAGAATCGCCGGCTTTAAGCCAAGTTATTCACAACCCGCGCTGTGTATTTTCTCATCGAACAACCACTTGCTAGTGGTGTTCCTCTTGTTGGATGTTGCTGTAATCGAATGGTTAATGACCCCAAACGTCACAGCGAATAAAGCATCCGTTCTCCCTCCACCGTGCAGCAAACTTTGGGATTGAGCTCGCGGATCTGTTAACGTGGACCTCGCCGCATCATGACCGACTTTGATCAATTTTGGCCTCTGTGTCTGTCTCGTTTTCAGACAGAACTCTCGGCCCAACAATTCAACACATGGATCAAGCCGCTGCACTGTGAAGTGAAAGAACAGGGTTTGGTGTTGTACGCGCCCAATCGCTTCGTCTTGCAATTTATCAAAGAGCGTTTTTTCGCTCGGATTGAAACCTTTGCCGAAGAAGCAGGGATGGCGGGGGTTGAAATAGAGTTGCGGATTGCCACACCAGCCAGTGCCCCCAAAACACCGCCCTCGCGTCTTGCCCCTGCTCGGGTGGTTGCGGCGCCGGCGATTTTAACGCCGCCCCCTTCACCAGCCAGCATCACTGCAACCAAACCAACCAGCAAACCAATTGGTAGCGGCCACGAAAGCACGCGTCTGAACCCAGCGTTTACTTTTGACAGTCTGGTGACCGGTAAAGGTAACCAGCTGGCACGCGCAGCGGCGATGCAAATTGCCGAGCATCCTGGCGACCCGACTTACAACCCTTTCTTTGTGTACGGCGGGGTGGGGCTGGGGAAAACTCACTTAATTCAAGCGGTGGGAAATTTGGTTTATCAAAAAAACCCCCACGCTAAAATTCGTTATGTTCATGCCGAACGTTATGTGGCAGATATTATGCGTGCCTATCAGCATAAATCGTTCGATGACTTTAAGCGCTACTACCACTCTCTCGATTTGTTGCTGATTGACGATATTCAGTTCTTTGCCGGCAAAAACCGCACCATGGAAGAATTCTTCTATGCCTTTAATTCACTGTTAGAAAGTGGTAAACAGGTGATTATGACCTGTGACACCTACCCCAAACAGATTGAAGGGATGGATGAACGCCTGATTTCGCGTTTTTCATGGGGTTTAACGGTGGAAATTCAGCCACCAGAACTTGAAATGCGGGTGGCGATTTTGATGAAAAAAGCCGAAGCCGATCATCTTAAACTCGAACACAACGTGGCCTTTTTTATTGCCCAAAACGTGCGCTCGAACGTAAGGGAATTGGAAGGGGCACTCAAGCGGGTAGCGGCTTATGCGCGCTTTAGCAATCTGCCCATCACCCTACCGTTAGTGAAAGAATCGCTTAAAGATTTACTGGCGGCAGGCAATCGGCAAATCTCTATCGACAATATCCAAAAAACCGTTGCTGAGTATTTCAAGCTGAAGTTGGCGGATATGTACTCACAAAAACGCAAACGCGAAATTGCTCGTCCACGGCAAATTGCGATGTGTTTGGCCAAAGAACTCACCGAATTGAGTTTGCCTAATATCGGTGATGCGTTTGGTGGTCGTGATCACACCACGGTGATGCACGCCTGTAAAACCATACACAGTCTGCGAGAGAGTGACGCCGAACTCGCCCGCGACTACACCACCCTACTCAATATGTTGCGCGGTTAACGCCGTTTCCAACTGAGAGCGACTACAGTGATTGAGGAATAAGCCATGTTGATTTTGCAAGCCGACCGCGACGATCTACTCAAACCTTTATCTGCGGTGACCGGCATTGTTGAACGCCGCCACACCCTACCGATTTTGGCCAATGTGTTAATCCAAAAACGGGGCAATACCGTCAGTTTTCTAGCCACCGACCTTGAGATTCAAGTCACCACCGCCAGCCCCGATACGATTGTCGGGCCAGATTTTTCTTTGACCACCTCGGCAAAGAAGCTGCAAGACATTTTGCGAGCGATTCCCGAACATTCGACCGTGTCGTTTGAACATGAAGACAACCGGCTGAGCGTGAAAGCCGGACGGAGCCGGTTTCAATTACAAACTCTGCCCGCCGATGATTTCCCCTTGTTAGCGGTCAATCAACAAGCCCAAGCCCAACTCACCCTGTCACAAAAAGTGTTCAAAGATTTGCTGTCGCAAGTGCAATACGCGATGGCAGTGCAAGACATCCGTTATTACCTCAACGGGATGATGTTTATCATGGCCGGCGATCAGGTGAAATTGGTGGCAACAGATGGTCACCGTTTGGCGTATGCCAACACCACTTTGCAAGTGGATTACCCCACTTCACACGCTGAAGCGATTTTGCCGCGCAAAACCATCTTGGAATTGACCAAACAATTATCCGACCATGACGAGCCACTGTTGATTGAATTATTGGGCAATCAAGTGCGTTTTAGCTTTGGTGCCAGTGTGGTGGTGTCGAAGGTTGTCGATGGTAAATTCCCCGACTACAACCGCGTCATCCCATTAGATAACGACAAAATTTTCTTAATCGACCGCCAAGCATTACAACATGCTCTGCAACGGGCGGCGATTTTGGCCAATGAAAAATTCCGTGGTGTTCGCCTGATGTTAGAACCCGGAAAATTATCGGTGATGTGCAACAACAGCGAGCAAGAAGAAGCGCAAGAAGAACTCGAAATTGAATACGAGGGCGATACCCTAGAGATCGGTTTTAACATCAACTATCTGTTAGATGTGTTGAACCATGTCTCGGTTGATACGGTGCAAATTGCCTGCGGCGACCCAAATCGCAGCGCCTTATTTACCATCCCAGACAATCCCAATTTCAAATACATTGTGATGCCGATGCGAATTTAAGCCGCGTCCCGACAGTGAAGGGAACAATGTTTCACGTGAAACATTGTCGGTTTTTCCATACATGGCGATTAGACAGAAAGAATGCTCATGAGTGAACAGCAAGAATACGATTCCAGCAGTATCAAAGTGCTAAAAGGCTTGGATGCAGTGCGGAAGCGTCCTGGCATGTATATCGGCGATACCTCGGATGGAACAGGTTTACACCACATGGTGTTCGAGGTGTTGGACAACGCCATTGACGAGGCCTTGGCTGGGCACTGTGACACCATTCGTATCACCATTCACCCCGATCAATCGATCTCGATTGAAGATAACGGCCGTGGCATCCCAACCGACATTCACCCCGAAGAAGGCCGGTCGGCGGCAGAAGTCATCATGACGGTGTTACATGCTGGCGGTAAGTTTGATAGCAATAGCTACAAAATTTCTGGTGGGTTGCACGGTGTTGGGGTATCGGTGGTGAATGCGCTGTCTGATTGGTTGCGCCTCAAAATTTGGCGTGATGGTCATGTGCATGAAATGGAGTTTCGCCGTGGCGAACCTGTCGCTCCATTGCGGGCCACAGGGCAAAGCCAACACCGTGGCACCGAAGTCACGTTTATGGCCAGCCAAGAAACGTTTGGCTTGATTGAATACCACTATGAAATTTTAGCGAAACGGATTCGCGAGCTGTCTTTCTTGAATAATGGTGTGTCGATTATTCTTTCGGATAAGCGCACTGGCAAAGAAGAAAACTTTGCCTTTGCTGGTGGGGTCGCTGGGTTTGTGGAATACATGAACCGCAACAAGAGCCCGCTGCATGGCAAAATTTACTATGCCCAAGGTGAAAAAGAGGGCATGACAGTAGAAGTCGCTATGCAATGGAACGACTCCTATCAAGAATCGGTGCAATGTTTTACCAACAACATTCCACAACGTGATGGCGGCACCCACTTGACCGCATTACGCGCTGTCTTAACTCGCACCCTCAATCAATACATTGAGGAACACGAGTTTGCCAAAAAAGCCAAGGTGGAAACGGCCGGTGATGATATGCGCGAAGGTTTAACCTGCGTGCTTTCGGTGAAATTGCCTGATCCAAAATTCAGTTCACAAACCAAAGATAAACTGGTGTCGAGTGAAATCAGTCCGGTGGTGCAAGAAATTATCGGGCAAACGCTGCACGATTTCTTACAAGAGAACCCCAACGACGCCAAAATTATCTGTAGCAAAATTGTCGAGGCAGCACGTGCACGAGAAGCAGCGCGCAAAGCCCGTGAAATTACCCGTCGCAAAGGGGTGATGGATGGTTTGGGCTTGCCCGGTAAGTTAGCCGATTGCCAAGAAAAAGACCCTGCTTTGTCTGAACTGTATCTGGTGGAGGGTGACTCTGCTGGTGGGTCGGCAAAACAGGGGCGTGATCGTAAATTCCAAGCCATTTTGCCGTTAAAGGGCAAAATTTTGAATGTGGAACGGGCACGCTTCGACAAGATGATTGCTAGCCAAGAAGTCGCAACATTGATTACTGCAATGGGGACTGGCATCGGCAAAGAAGACTACAACCCCGAGAAATTGCGTTATCACCGCATTATTATCATGACCGATGCCGATGTGGATGGCGCGCACATTCGCACGCTGTTATTAACTTTCTTCTACCGGCAAATGCCGGAGCTGATCGAGCGTGGTCATGTCTATATCGCGCAGCCGCCGCTGTATAAGATGAAGCACGGTAAAACCGAGCGTTATCTTAAAGATGAACATGAGTTGAATCATGCGTTATTGGAGCTGGCTCTGAGCAACGCACAGATTATTCCTCGGGCAGGCGCAGAACCGTTGCAAGGCGAGGCTTTAGCCAATATTGCACGGCAATATATGGTGGCTCAGGCGGTAATTGAGCGTGAAAGTCGAGTGATTGATCCGTTGGTATTACATGCTTTGTTGTCTTGCCCACCGTTGCAGTTGGATAGTCAAGCTGCCGCGCAGCAGGCATTAGATACGCTCTCGGCACAACTCGACCCCGCATTGTTGCAGTTCAGTTTGGTGCATGATGATAAGAACGATCAATGGCGAATTCGGATTGTGCGGCAACAGCATGGTAATAGCACGGTGACGTCGATTGATGCCGATTTCTTGAACAGTGTGGATTATCAACATATCAAGACAACGGCAGGGGTGTTGTTAGGGTTGTTAGGGCCCGATGCGACAGTGCGCCGTGGTGAACAAGGCCGAGTGATTGCACATTTTGGTGAGGCGTTAACGTGGTTGTTGCAAGAGGCCCGTCGTGGTCTGAGCATTCAACGTTATAAAGGGTTGGGTGAAATGAACCCCGGACAGTTGTGGGAAACCACGATGGATCCGAATGTCCGCCGTTTGTTGAAGGTGCGGATTGAGGATGCGATGACGGCAGATGATGTGTTTACCACACTCATGGGCGACCACGTCGAACCACGCCGTGCTTTTATCGAAAGCAATGCGCTGATTGCACGGAATATCGACGTGTAATTTCGTTTCACCGCCTACACAAAACCGGCTACCAGATGGGGCCGGTTTTTTTATCTTTCTAACAGGCAATGCTGTCACCCCGAAGTTCGGTATGGAGGGCATAAGAGGTTCCCACCATCCTAGGCTTATCATCCACAAGCTATAATCAACTGTTACCTTAGCCCCACCTCAATCATGCTGCCGCTGCTCGATCCAAAGAACGATTACATTTTCAAACGTCTCTTTGCCCAATCACCCGAATTGCTGTCTGATCTCATCAACAGCATCCGCTACGATCAACCGCCGATTACCATCACCGATATTCTCAACCCCAATATCTCCGGTGAAGACCTCCACGCCAAAGAAATCGTGTTGGATGTCTTGGCCAAAGATGGGTTTGGCGTGCAATACAATATTGAAATTCAGGTGCGGAAACAGACGTATTGGGGAGAGCGAAGTTTGTATTACAGTTCGCGT